>JAKJCH010000193.1 GCA_022706565.1 Bacillota bacterium
GGGGGTTGTGATACCATGACCATGATTTCGGTAGTCGTGCCCTGCTACAACGAGCAGGATGTATTGGAGATGTTTTACGCCGAGGCGGCCCGGTTGGCGGAGACCATGCCGGAGGTAGGCTTCGAATTCGTGTTTGTGGACGACGGCTCCCGGGACCGTACCCTGGAACTGCTGAAGGGATTGCAGCACCGGGACAAGAGGGTGCGCTACTATTCATTTTCCCGCAACTTCGGCAAGGAATCGGCTATCTACGCGGGGATGGAGAAGTCCAGCGGGGATTATGTGGCCATTATCGACGCTGACCTGCAGGATCCGCCCGGGCTGATCAAGGACATGTACGCGGCCATTATCCACGACGGCTACGATTGTGTGGCTACCCGCCGTACCGACCGGGCCGGGGAGCCGCCCATCCGGTCCTTCTTCGCCCGTCGTTTTTACCGAATCATCAACCGCATATCCGACGTAAAGCTGGTGGACGGAGAGCGTGATTTCCGCCTCATGACCCGGCAGATGGTGGATTCCATCCTGCAAGTGTGCGAATGTAACCGGTTTTCAAAGGGGATATTCGCCTGGGTGGGCTTTAAGACCAAGTGGATCGAATACGACAACCGGGAGCGGGCCGCCGGCAGCACCAAATGGTCCTTCTGGAAGCTTTACTTGTATTCGCTGGACGGGATCATCGCCTTCTCCACCACCCCGCTGGCCATCTCGTCCATAATCGGCGCGGTCTTCTTCCTCCTCGCCCTTATCATGGGCACCGGCCTGGTGATCCAACAGCTGGCCGGGGGCGGATCGTCCAACACCTGGACGGCCCTGGTGGCCATCCTGCTGTTTATTACCGGTATCCAGCTCTTCTGTATGGGGATAGTGGGCCAGTATCTGTCCCGCACCTATCTGGAGACCAAGCGCCGGCCCAAATACATCCTGCGGGAATACAGCGAGAATTGACTGGTTCTTCAGGCCTTGCCCTCCGCCAATACCTTTCCTTTGCCCAAAATGCCATACCGCCGATTCAGTTTGACAAACCAGGCGGCCGCCTGACCCTGGATAAGGATGGCCAGGGACACCATAAAGGCCGCGTCGGGGCCAAATGCAGCCGCAGCCAGGCCAATGGAGATGCTCAGGTTGTGCAGGACGATGGAGTAAACCAGGGAGAGGGCATCCTTTTCCGAGAAGAATCTTCGCCCCACCAATACCGCGATGGTGTAGTTGGCAGTATAAAATGCCAAGTGCACCGCCAGGGCTCGTACCAGTATTTCGGGACGGGATACCATGGCCTGGGAATTCATGCTGATGCTGAGGATAATGACCGCCACAACCCCCCAGGCACTTACCGCCGGCAGCACCGGTTTGACCTGCTTCTGGAAAAACTCGGGGGAATATTTCTGCAGCAGATAACGATAGGTGAGCATCCCCAACACCAGGGGGGTCAGTATCACTATCCCCACCGTCTTCATGGTAGCCAGCACATCGACAGGAACGAACCGGCCGACCATTATGTATAGATACCAAGGCGCTAGTACCGACCCCAGCAATAGCCCGATGGCGGTCATTTTGACCGAGGCCGGGACATTGCCCCCGCTCATCATGGTGAACGAGATGGTCATGTTGCTGGTGGGCAGCAGGGCCGCGATGGCCAGGCCGGCAAATAACTGGGGGGAATCAGCCAGGAAAACAGTGCCGAGCAGATAAGCCACCCCCGGTACCAGTGTAAAGTTGACCAGCATGGCGGCGGCCAGCAGCTTACCGTGGGACCTGCCAAAAATCTCATTGAACCGGAACCCGATCATCGAGGGGTATATGATCACGAAAGTAAGGGGGAGAACGAAGCGCTTCAAGGGCGTAGTGTCCAAACCCAGCCCAGCTACGAAGCCTATGATCAGGGAGATGAAGATAGCCAGGGAAATATTTTGCGACGGCCAGCAAAACAAACGCCGCATCATAGAGTCGGGTTGTTGCATCAATAATACCCCCAATGGCACCATTCGTAATCAAGATTGTCGCACTTATTACAGTTTACTACGTTTTTCTGCGTTTTTAGGCAGGAAATCCTACAAATTTACCGAACAATACCCAATATATAAAAAAGCTCCGAGTCTGCATACCTAACGGTCATTACCCAGGGATGCAGACCAATTGGGCAGGGTCGGGAAACTGACTTGCCTCCCGTGTGGAAAGGAGAGATTGATCCACCAGAACGTTGGGCTGATGGTCCGCGGCGGTCGTCTTTTCATGCTGGTGGCTGATATGATGACCCGGCACTTCCTGGTGTCGGTTTTTTAATGCAATGGGAGGTAAATACCGAATCGGAGGTGATGCCGGTTTTAGATGGCAGGATGAATGCCTGCCCAACAAAGACCGCTGGTAATCAGACCAAAGCGAGCCGGTAGGGTGCAGGGGGGTGGTAGCACGATCAGAATGGAACATGTCAGCAAAAGCTTTGGCGATCTTCAGGTCCTTCAAGATTTCTCTTACACATTCCGGGAGGGAGAATTCGTTTGTATCTGCGGCCCTTCCGGAATCGGCAAGACTACGATTCTGCAAATGATCGCCGGGCTGCAGCAACCGGACACCGGCCGGGTGGAATGCGCCAGCCCCAATCTCGGTTATGTGTTCCAGGAACCCCGGCTGATCCCCTGGTGCAGCGTCCTTGAGAACATCGAGATCGGGCTTCACCAAATCATGCCGGAAGCCAAATCCGAACGCCAGCGCATCGCAGCAGAAATGGCCCGGCGGGTAGGACTGGACGGCTTCCAGGACTACTATCCCGCCCAACTCAGCGGGGGCATGAAACAGAGGGTGTCCCTGGCCCGGGCTTTTGCGGTGGAACCGGACATACTGCTGCTGGACGAACCATTTAGTTCGTTGAATGTAGAACTTCGGGACGCGATGTGCAGTTACCTTCAGCAACTCTTGGCTTTGAAACCGTGCACCTCGGTCATGGTCACCCACATGCTGGAAGACGCGGTCAGACTGGCTGACCGGCTTATTTACCTGGAGAACCGGCCCTGCCGGATAGCATTGGAGTACCACCTGGATCGGCCCTCAGCTGACCGCGATATGCCGTATACATATCAGCAGATGCAGGCCATCATTGAACTACTCAATCTGAATCGATGTTAGGAGGAGAATAATGAAGAGGAAAATCAAGAATCTACTG
>JAKJCH010000194.1 GCA_022706565.1 Bacillota bacterium
GCCCGGACAGCGAATAGGCTTTCAAAATCTGTAGGTATTCGGGGTGTACCGTGTCCGGGATCACTACTTTGCGCCGTCCTTTGCTGTTTACGCAGGCCAGGCTGCAGGCCTCGGCCAGGGCGCTGCCCCCGTCATAAAGGGAGGCGTTGGAAACATCCAGTCCGGTGAGGCTGCAGATCATGGTCTGATATTCAAAAATGGACTGCAGGATGCCCTGGCTGATTTCGGGCTGGTAAGGGGTGTAGGCGGTGTAAAACTCGGAGCGCAGCAACAGTTGTTCCAGCGCTGCCGGGATGTAATGATCATAGGCACCGGCCCCCAGGAAACAGGGAAAATCCTCGGTATTGCGGTTGCGGGCGGCTAGTTCTTTCAGATGGGAGCGCAGTTCCATCTCTCCACAGCCTCCCGGGATATTAAGCTCCCGGTCCAGCTGCAGTTCAGGTTTAATGTCGCTGAATAGCTGGCTCAGACTGGACAGCCCCATGGTTTGGAGCATCTCATCCACCACCGGGTTCGGATTGGGTGTATATTTCATCAGCTTATTCCTCTGCTTCTGCCTGTCGGCAATATTCAGTATAGGCGGCTGGATCCATCAATTTCTCCAGGTCGGTCTGGTCGCCCAGTTCAACGACAGCAATCCAGTTGGCATAGCAGTCTTCGTTGAGCAGTTCCGGGGATTCTTCCAATTCCTCGTTGACCGCTACTATCGTGCCGCCCGCCGGGCAGAACATGGTGGCAGCCGCTTTGACCGACTCGATCACTCCGATGGCTTGTCCCTGTTCGACCTGGGCGTCCAACTCAGGAAGTTCCACGAAAACGATGTCACCCAGATGGGCCTGGGCGAAGTCGCTGATTCCGATATGGCCTTTAGTGCCTTCGACTCTGATCCATTCATGATCCTTGGTATACAGCAAATCTCCCGGGATATTCATGTCCAATTCCTCCCTAATCTTTTATTGGTTGCCAGTGGGCACTTTGAGATGGGGCTGGCTGCAGTAGTCTTACTTGGATTTGGTCCTCTTGCGATAGAAGAGCCCGGTTTCTACTTTAGCCGGAATAGCCTTGTCGCGGATTATGATATCGAATTCAGTACCGGGGGCACTGTGTTCGATCTTGACCAGCGCCAGACCCAGCGGTTTCTTGAAGGTGGGGGAGTGCATGCCGGACGTGACATGGCCGATGGCCTGCCCATCTTTGCATATTTCGTAATGGGAGCGGGGGATGCCTTTGCCCACCATCGAGAACTCCACCAATTTGCGGGTCAGACCGGCTTGTTTCTGTTTTACCAGGGCATCCTTGCCGATGAAATCATCACCCTCCAGTTTGACGAAGAATCCCAAGCCAGCCTCCAGGGGGGTTATATCCTTGTCTATCTCCTGGCCATACAGTGGCAGCTTGGCCTCGAAACGCAGGCTGTCCCGGGCCCCCAGGCCTATCGGGACCACCCGGTCGCTGCCCATCTCCAGTATTTCCTCCCATACAAATCCAGCCTCAGCCGGTTTTATGTATATCTCGAAGCCATCTTCACCCGTATAACCGGTGCGGGAAACGATGCATTCCACTCCCGCCACCTTGACTGCCGGTTGGAACCAAAAGAAACGGATGTCATTGAGGTCGATATCACAGAGCGACTGCAGTATTTCTTGGGCTTTGGGTCCCTGCAGAGCCAGTTGGGCATACTGGTCGGAAACGTTTACGGCCGTGACTCCTTCTGCGAGGTGCTGGGTAATCCATTCGAAATCCTTGTCGACGTTGGCGGCGTTGACGACCAACAGATACTTGCGGGGATGGTAGCGATAAATCAGCAGATCGTCGACTACCCCTCCGTCCGGGTAACACATCGGGCTGTACAGGACCTGGCCGTCTTGCATTGTCTTGACATCATTGCAGACCAGGTTTTGGACCACATCTTCCGCCTGTTCACCCTCGATGAAGACCTCTCCCATGTGCGAGACATCGAACAGGCCCGCCTTCTCGCGGACCATGTTGTGCTCCTTGATGATGCCTAACCCCTCATACTGGACTGGCAGTTCCCAACCGCCGAAATCAATCAGTTTGCCGTGGTACTTCAGATGCATCGGGTACAGCGGTGTTTGTTTGAGCGACATCGTATTCCTCCATTATTAATCGAATGAGTGGGCGCGACCCTCGCCCTAGAGTAGAAAATTGTCTGAAACTGTATTTATTATGCAGCAAATATGGTAATAGTGAATAGGATTTTTCATGGCAAGCTTACAATTTCACAAATTGATTTAAATAAACCCGGTCGCTGCCCTCTCTACTATGCTTCCAAATAAACGCTGTTCGTAATCAACCGTAGAAGAGATTCCCAACCGACCTCAGCGGTGGGTGGCGGAGGCGTCTTATCTCCATTGCCCGACCCGCTTGCTCCCGGATTATCCCTCAACATCATATCAAACAGCGCTCCTGCCTGCCATACCTGCAATCGCCAAACCTACACCGATAGGATATGAAGCATGGTCTAATCTAAAGTCGGGGATAGCAGCATATCATCTATACAAATAGGTAAAGGGAAGGGTAATCGTGAATAATGCCCAGCGGGTCTTACTGACAACCTATCTGCCCCTGACGGTTCTGATATTGTTATCCGAATACCGCTACAGCCAGGCGGGTATCATGGCCTGGCTCAAGATAACGGTTTCGATATGTCTGGCCTTGTCCGCGATTAGCCTGCGTAAAAACTACCCAGAGCAAAAAGTCATGGCGGCCGCCTTCGCCTTCATGGCGTTGGGGGACTTTTTCTTCGTCATCCCACCGCTGCTGGGGGACTGGAGCCGGACCACTATACCCATCGGGATCGCCAGCTTCGTAGTCGCCTACATCTTTCTGATTTTGGCCTTCCGCAAGGATGCCTCGCCCGGCAAAGAAGAATTATGGATTGCCTTGCCCATAATCATAGTAATCGTTTGCCTGGGGGTGTTGCTCTTTCCCTTCGTCGATCTCCGCTTGTTTATTGGGATGGTCATATTCGCGGTACTGCTGGGCTATATGACCCTGAATGCGGTGGCCACCATCTCCAGGGGATACTATAGCTCCGAATCGGCCTGGTTGATAGCTATGGCGG
>JAKJCH010000195.1 GCA_022706565.1 Bacillota bacterium
CCTTTGACGGAGGCGGTGTTAAGACAGAAAATCGGCCGCCTGGGTGACTCCCCGTTTGTGCTGAGAGATTTGAAGGTAACCGGCGAGGAATGCGACCTTACCGTCCCCTTCAGTGATATCAATGATGTTCGCCGCCGGGCAGCGGCCTTATTGCAGGCAGCATTGCAGCCAGAGAACCCTCATCCAACCAGCCGGGAGGAGTTCAGGTGGAGCAGGGATGCTTTTCTATTGAGGACTCCCAGCTCGCCCAGGCGGGCCTCCCGGACCCAGCTGGCGGCAGCGGTCAGTACCCTGGAAATGGCTGCCCAGGCTCTGAGCAATGGGGCGGACCTGGTCTACCTGAATATCAATGGATTGGGAAGTCATCAGCGCCTGGACCAGAAACGCCTGAGCCGGTTCATTGCGGGACTGGGAAGTGATGCGGAAAGAATTGTGCCAATGATGCCACGCATCCATAAACCGGGGGACAAGTTCGACTATCATGCCCAGGTGGGCGACGGTTTTACCAGAGTTATGGTCTCCAGCTGGGCGGATTTAAGCTGGGCAGTAGATAAGGCATTCTTGATTCATACCGATTATAATATGAATGTATTCAATTCTTATACGTTACGCTTCCTGGCAGACCAAGGGGCGGAGTGCATATGCCTGTCCCCGGAACTGACCTATAAACAGCTGACCGAATTCGGCGGCTTAAGTCAGGCCGAGCTGCTGGTGCACGGGGAATTGCCCCTTATGCAGTCCCAGTATTGTCTGATTGGACAGACCCGGGCGCCGGGAATTCCGACTTGCTCCCTGCCTTGCTGGTCCGGGGATTATTCATTGCAGGACAAACACGGATACGTTTTTCCCCTGGAGACTGACAGCGACTGCCGGCAATATGTTTTCAATTCCCGCGCCTTATGCCTGATGGAGGATTTGGACCGCATACTGGCCCTGCAGCCGGCCAGCATAAGGATTGAAGCAATCCGACCCGGTACGGAGCGATTGGGATCTATAGTGCGTCTTTACCGGGAAGCGATAGACCAAATCGCGACCGGCGGCCGGCCGGAATTAGAGCGGTATCAGGACCAACTGGCAGAGATCAGCGGGGTAGGCTTCACCAAAGGACATTATTATCGCGGGGTATTATGATGATTGACAAAGCGACGTTGGAGAAACTGGAATTCGATAAAATACAACAGCAACTGGCCGCCCGCGCCTATTTCGAAGGCGGTCGGATCCTGGCCTTGGAATTACAGCCGATGGATAGCCTGGCCGAGGTGAATGATGCCCTGGACTTGACCGAGGAGGCCATGGAGATCATTCGCTTTGGGGAACCAGCTTTTCTGCAATTGGTTACGCCAGTGCAAAAACACTTGGGCAAGGCAGGCATGGGAGGAGTTCTGGCGGGTCCGGATTTGCTGGCGGTGTACTACCTGGCGAGGGCGGTTCGCCTGGCAATAAGGTATATCGGCAGCTCCAAGGCGGCCAAGCTGAAAGAAACAACTGCCGGAATGAGGAGCTATTCGGAACTGGAAAGACAGATCCAGGCGGCTATTGATGAAGAGGGTATTATTCGTGATGATGCCACCCCGGAACTGAAGAGTATCAGGCGCCAGATCGATACCGCCCGGCAGCGGATCAAAGAATATCTGCAGCATTTTATCCGTTCCAGCAATAACCAGGCCTTGCTCCAGGATGCTTTGATAACGGAGCGCTCGGGCCGCTATGTAGTCCCGGTCAAACAGGAATACCGTAATGAGGTCAAAGGTATCGTACATGACGAGTCGGCGAGCGGTGCGACCCTGTTTATCGAACCCCTGCCGGTGGTGGAGCAAAACAACCGCATCCGCAGCCTGCAGATAGAGGAGAAACGTGAGGAGGAGCGTATTCTCCGTATGCTCAGTTCTGCAGTAGCGGATTCCGCTGCAGACTTGGCCCGGGATTATCAGATGATGTGCCAGTTGGATCTGCTTTTTGCCCGAGCGTTTTTAGCTTATGACATGGAGGCCTTTCGCCCCGTTGTCAATGATCGTGGGCGGATCGATATCAGCCGGGCTAAGCACCCCCTGTTGGGAGAACAAGCGGTCCCCATCAACGTGAGCCTTGGAGAGCGATTCGATATCTTGGTTATTACTGGCCCCAATACCGGGGGGAAAACGGTGGTGCTGAAAACCATCGGCTTGCTAACCGTAATGGCCATGAGCGGACTCTTTATTCCCACCCGGGAAAAAAGCCAGATCTCGGTATTTAAAAAGATCTATGCTGATATCGGCGACGAACAGAGCATAGAACAATCCCTGAGCACCTTCTCCTCCCATCTGAAAAACATCATTCGCATATTGGGCGAGGCTGATTCCAATACCCTGGTTTTGCTCGATGAATTGGGAGCGGGCACCGATCCGGTAGAAGGGGCTGCTCTGGCCCGGGCCATATTGGAGGATTTGAAGAACAAGGGTGCCCGGGTAGTGGTGACCACCCATCAGAGTGAGTTGAAGACATTTGCCTACCAAAACGATCGGGTGGAAAATGCCTGCGTGGAATTCGACCCGTTGACCCTGAGCCCCACCTATGAATTGAGCATTGGCACCCCTGGCCAGAGTAATGCTTTTGAGATTGCCGCCCGTTTGGGCTTAGATCGATCCCTGGTGGATAAGGCCAGGGAATTCGTCCCCGAGCGGGATGCCGAGATCGGCAATATGATCCGGCAGCTGAAAGAGAGTCGTTACCTGTATGAGACGGGTCAACGGGAACTGGAGACTTCCCGCCGCCAGCTAAATCTCGAACGAGAGGCCCTGGAGACAGAAAGAAACAGCTTCAATGAGGAGCGGAATGCTATCCGTGATCGGGCCAAATTGGAGGCAGACCAGTATGTAAGCCGAATCAAACGGGAAGCCAATGAGGCCATCGAGGAAATAAAGGAGCTGCTCAAACAACGGGAACAGCCTCCCAAATGGCACGAACTGGACCAGAAAAGCCGAAAACTTAAGAATCTTACCCTGGGAATGCCGGAGCCCGAGGTTCAACCGGGCAACACTGATTTCAGCCCCGGCGATTATGTCCTGGTACGCAGTGTCAACCAG
>JAKJCH010000196.1 GCA_022706565.1 Bacillota bacterium
TGGTGCTGAGCGGATCTGACCTGCAGGCAGTGGCCGACCTGGGCCCGGTAATCATCTCCGATGAGATCTACAACGGTCTCAACTATGAAGATGAGGACCACACTATCCTGGAATACACCGACCGCGCCTTCGTCATCAACGGTTTTTCCAAGCTGTATGCCATGACCGGCTGGAGGTTGGGGTATGTGATAGCGCCGCGCGAATACGTGCGCAGCATTCAGACCATGCAGCAGAACCTGTTTATTTGCGCTTCCTCATTTGCCCAGGAGGGTGGAATCGTGGCCTTGCGCGATTGCGATTCCCATGTAGAGCAGATGCGCAATCTTTACAACCAGCGGCGCCTATACCTGCTGCAGCGCCTCAAAGAGATGGGCATAGCCACCCGTTTCGATCCCACCGGGGCTTTCTACGCCCTGGGCAATGTAAAGAATTACAGCATGGACTCCTACCATTTGGCTTTCGAGATCCTGGAGAAGGCCCGGGTGGCCGTAACCCCGGGTATTGATTTCGGGGCCAACTGTGAGGGTTATGTACGCTTCTCCTATGCCAATTCCCTGGAAAACATCAAGGAAGGCCTGGATCGCCTGGAGCGTTTCCTGGGAGAGTTGAAAACCGCATAGGAAGTCGACAGATTGCAGGCCGGTATCATGATGTCAACTGCTGGGGCTACCAGCAGTTGTTTATTTTTAGCCAGGAATTCCAGAGAGGTCCGCAGAAGCGGCAAACAAATCCCGCTCCCAGAACGACTGCTAGTTTAATCTGGCGGTGTTTTCGAAACAATATACAGCATATACGTTTATCGAGTAATGTCGGCCCAGACCGGCCGGTAACATTTTTCAGGAGGGATGCGAAGTGGAACGTACCTTTGTTATGGTGAAACCCGATGGGGTGCAAAGAGGATTGATCGGGGCTATCATTGATCGCTTTGAGAAGCGGGGGGTCAAACTGGCAGGCCTCAAACTAATGCAGATTTCACCGCCGCTGGCAGCCGAGCACTATAGTGAGCACGAGGGTAAGCCCTTTTTCAATAGCCTGGTTGATTTTATTACCTCGGGGCCGGTGGCTGCCATGATCCTGGAGGGAGAAAACGTGGTGGCGATAGTGAGGGCTATGATGGGGGCTACTGATCCCGGGGACTCAGCCCCGGGAACCATCAGGGGTGATTTCGGCATCAGTATCGAAAAAAATATTATTCATGGTTCGGATTCACCCCTCAGCGCGGCCCGCGAGATTGGCCTTTTTTTCGTTCCGGAGGAGATTATAGATTATTCCCGGGATTTAGATAAATGGCTGGTCTAACAGCCGTGTCAATGCCTTTAGAATCGCAGCGTATCGTTCTTCCCGCCGCTAAACAGCGCTAAACAATTGCACGGCCAGTTCGGTCAGTTCCGACAGGGGTCCGGGATAGACGCCCAGGAAGATGGTGCCCGCCAGGCATATCCACAATGCAGTACGGACCGGGAAGGGCAGCGTAATCAGTCCCTCCTGGCGGCTGGTCCCTATGTACATGGCCTTGGCCACGTTCAGATAATAATAGACCGAGATCATACTCATCAGCAGACCGATAAAGGCCAACCATAGGTAACCGGCCTGGATGGCGCCGGAAAACAAATAGAACTTGCCGGCAAATCCAGCCATGGGGGGTATACCAGCCAACGACAGCATGCATATGGTCAGTACCGCAGCCGGCATAGGTGCACGGCGGCCCAGCCCGTTGAACGCTTCCCGTTCGGTGCTGCCCTCCTCGACTTCCACCAAGGCAGTGACCGCAAACGCACCCACATTGGAAAAAACATAGAGCATGGCGTAGAAGAGCAGCCCTTTCAGACCATAGGTATTGGCTGCTATCAAGCCCACCAGGATGTAGCCGGCCTGGGCGATGCTGGAATAAGCCAGCATCCGCTTGACGTTGGTTTGAACCAAGGCGGTAAGATTGCCGATGACCATGGTCAGGGCGGCCAGTACCGCCAATGCCAGGTGCCAATCCCAGCTGGCAGCGGGAAAGGCAAGCAGGAATATTCTTACCAGCACTGCGAACCCGGCTGCTTTGGAGGCCACCGACAAATAGGCGGTCACCGGGGTGGGCGCACCCTGGTAAATATCAGGGGTCCACATGTGAAAAGGCACCGCCGAGATCTTGAAGCCCAGACCGGCGATCATCATCACCATGCCCGCCAGCAGGGCCGGCCTTTGTGGTCCGGCGCGCAGGGCATCGTATATTTCGGTGAAGACAGTGGTGCCGCTGCAAGCATAGACCAGACTCATCCCAAACAGCAAGACGGCTGAAGAAAAAGCTCCGATAATCAGATATTTCAGGCCTGCTTCAGCCGATAAGTGATCATTAAGAAGATAGGCACTGAGGATATAGAAACTAATGGTCATCAATTCCAGGCCCACATAGACCGTGATCAGGTCACCAGCAGCCACCATGATCATCATTCCCGCTGTGGCAAATAGCATGAAGCTGAACCATTCACTCTTGCGCTCCCCGAACAGACTAGTGTAGCGGCTGGACATCAGGATTATCAACAGAGCCGCAGTCAGGAACAGGATACGGAAGTAATTGGCGTAGCGGTCAATCTGGTAAACCCCCGCAAAGAAAACCGCCTCCTGGCTGAAGTTGACGATCACCGCCATAAGCACTGCGATCAGCCCAGCCGTGGCCAGGTATCCCGCGGTGGATTTACCGCGAGAAGGCAGCAACAGGCTGATGGCCAGGATCAGCAACCCCAGAGTGGCCACAGCGATCTCCGGACCCAGCAGGTGGTAGTTCATCAAAAGATCCCTCCGATCTGGCCAGGGCCTATCTGCCCCAGCAGTTGTCCCACTCCGCTCTGGATAATATCCATGAGTGTAAATGGCAGGATGCCGCCGATCAGGATGGCGGCCCCCAATACCAGCAGGGGTACCAGGTCCACACCGTGAAGGTCTTGGAGATGGTCCCATTCCGACCGGCGAGGACCGAACAATACCCCCCCTAGGGTGCGCAGTATATAAACT
>JAKJCH010000197.1 GCA_022706565.1 Bacillota bacterium
TGATTACTGGGGCGAGGATTACCCCGAACTTATCAAAATGATCATAAAACAATTACGCTAGAAGAGACAGTGCTCAGGAAATAGCTTAATATTCAAGTCACCATATTAAAAATAAAAAGGAGTGAGAGCGAATGGCCAAAGCAGAATTTCAATTGGAGCCATTAACCTGCCCCACCTGCGTTAAAAAGATTGAAACCGCCCTGACCAAGACTAAGGGAGTTGATTCGGTAAAGGTATTGTTTAATTCCAGCAAGGTCAAGACTGAATTTGATGACACCCAAACGGATGCGGAAAAACTAAAAAACACTATCGAAAACTTGGGGTATTCGGTATCTGCTTCGAAGACTTCTTGATTTTGTTGGTTCAGCCATGGTCTGATTGGGCCATGGCTTTTTTTGTGAGACCGGGCGAGGAGTGATGACGGTGTTTAGACATATAAACAACAATAGGAATCGGATAATGACTATTGCCGCGATTCTGATCGTGCTTGGTTTCCTGGCCCCACCAGCAGGATATGCAAGCTATAAAGATCCGGCTTTGCTTACGGCAACCGTGATTGCTATTCTCCCTATTGCCGTTCGGGCTTTCCAAGCCCTGCGCTTGAAGGCTTTTAGCATCGAATTATTGGTAACCATTGCCGTTATTGGCGCCCTTTATATACATGAGTACACCGAGTCTTCGATTGTGACTTTCCTGTTTTTGTTCGGCGCCTACCTGGAAGCCCGTACCCTGGAAAAAACCCGTTCTGCTCTAAAAGCACTTATAGAAATGGCCCCCCAGGAAGCGGATGTCGTCCGTGATGGGAAAACCCTGACCATTCCGGTGGAAGAGGTTATCAAGGGTGATCGCGTAATCATCCGTTCTGGCGGCAAGGTTCCGGTAGATGGCAGTATCGTGACCGGTAAGGCGACCTTGAACGAAGCGGCTATCACCGGTGAGTCGGTGCCGGCTTCGAAGGGACCGGATGATAAGGTTTATAGTGGTACCATTGTCGATAATGGCTATCTGGAAATCATCGCTGAAAAGGTTGGGGATGATACTACCTTCGCCAAAATTATCGAACTGGTGGAAGAAGCCCAGGAATCAAAATCCAAAGCCCAGAAGTTCCTGGACAAGTTCGCCAACTACTATACACCGTCGGTGGTTGTATTAGCGATAGTCGTATTTGCTCTCACCCGCAATCTCCATTTGGCCATTACCTTCCTGGTGGTAGCTTGTCCTGGCGCCTTGGTCATCGGAGCCCCGGTATCTACCGTGGCCGGTATTGGAAATGGCGCCAGAAACGGCGTTCTTCTTAAAGGCGGAGAGGTTATGGACCAGTTATCCAAGGTTGATACGATCGTATTTGATAAAACCGGTACCCTGACCAAAGGAAAACCAGAAGTAACCGATATCAAAACCTTTCATAATGTTGAGACCGATAAATTGCTGGAATTAGTGGCCACGGCGGAAACCATTTCGGAACACCATCTGGGGCAAACGATTGTAAAGGAAGCGAACAAGAGGAATCTGAACCTGGAAGGACAAATACAACACGGTGAAGTGATAAAAGGCAATGGAATTCGAGCCCAAGTGGACGGCCATTTACTGGCGATTGGAAATCGCAAATTGATGGATGCCGAAAATGTCCAGATTAATGATGAGGTTGAGGCTTATGCCCTCCAACGTGAAAAAGAAGGCAACACAGCTATATTCGCAGCCGTAGACGGTCAGATTGCCGGTATCTTTTCCATAGCCGATCAGATTCGTGAAGATGCCCCGCGAGCTTTGGCGGGACTAAGAAGGAATGGCATCAAGAAGATGGTTATGCTGACTGGAGACAATAAGCACACCGCTGAGTTGGTTGCCAATGTGCTCAAGTTAGATGAATTTAAGGCTGAATTATTGCCGGAAAACAAAGTGGAATATGTTAAAGAGCTGAAAGCTGGCGGACATGTAGTGGCGATGGCCGGGGACGGGATTAATGATGCGCCCGCAATTGCCACCGCGGATATAGGCCTGGCAATGGGTGAAGGCGGCACTGATGTGTCCATGGAAACAGCGGATGTGGTCCTAATGGCGGACAAACTTATGCAGTTCTCTCATGCTTACGCGCTGTCCAAGGCGACGGTTCGGAATATGAAGCAAAACACATTCTTTGCGGTAGCAGTTGTATTCATCCTGTTGGCCGGAGTATTATCGGACCACGTTCATTTGGCATCGGGGATGTTTATCCATGAAGCCAGTATTCTAATCGTAATACTGAATGCCATGAGATTGATAGGGTTCAAGAGCGGAAGCGAAAATGCATAATTTGAGCTGAGATAACGACGAGAAGGGATTGATCTTCCATTCAGGACACCTGATCATCTTCGTTCGCCCCTGCCAGCTCCAGGGGTTCGCCTGCTTCGACCATCACCCGGCTCAATCCCAGCAACAATCCCTCGATACATATGAGCACCCCGGTTGCTACCAGCATCTTTTCTATAACCATGCGATCAGCAAGGGGGCCGAAAAATAACATTCCTAGTGGCATCATGGAACTGGATATCATGGAAAGCACCCCAAAAACGCGGCCCAGCATATCCGCATCCACTTTCTCCTGCAGCAGGACCGTGAATGGAGTATTGAAGAACGGGATGGATATGCCCGCCAATCCCATAAAGGCCAGGTAGATCCAGAAATTGGGGACCAGTCCCAGGGCCAGGGTGCAGCCTCCGAACATCAGGCTGGCACCGGTCATGGTATGAACCCTATTCCTGAACCCGCCCCAGACGGCCATCAAGAGACCGCCGCCGATCATGCCAATGGAAAAGAGCACCTCAATGGCAGTCAACCGCCAGACATCAGCGCCAAAGCTTCGGGTCACTTGCAAGGGTGTTAAAAAGGAAGCCGGAGCCAGAAGCAAGAAAAACACCCCGCAAAAAATGAACAGCCCTTTTATGTAGCTGTGACGACCGATGTAGGTAAACCCTTCCTTAAGGTCGGAAAAATAGCTCATGGTC
>JAKJCH010000198.1 GCA_022706565.1 Bacillota bacterium
CAGATATGCTGTATACATTTCAGCGACTGGAGATGCCAACATTTGGCTAAATGCAAGGCGGTTAACTATTCAAGTCTCGAGGATGGGTTAGAGGGCGAATTCGCTTTCCAGACCCTTCTGTATGATCTGCTGGATATCCGAAAACAGCTGAATGAAGCCGGCTTCCGCATCAAATACCTCGCCTATCAATTTGTTACGGCTCAGCTTGGCATATTCCAAAGCTACCTGCTGAACCTGTTCCTCGGCCACGGGTTGTCCCAGCAGTTCGGCCTGATTGACCTCCATCTGCAGATTTCTGAAAAGGTCGAGCTTCTTCTTGGCTTCCGGATTGGCATTAAGCAGTCTCAGGGCTACGGCCAACCGCCGGTATCTTTCATCGGCTTGAATAGCTCGCACCAGCTCATGGGCCTTGTCATAGGGGTTGTCATTCATCTCCATACCTCCCAACTCTTTATCCAGTGATAACTCCCGTAAAAACAGCAAACAGAAAGATCGAGTAAAATCCACCGCATAACAGGAGAGTCAGGGCTGACATCCTTCTCTCCCGCTGCAGGTAAATAAACAGCATAGCCGACGAAGCTATAGCCAACAATGAGGAATACATAGCCCCTGTGGTAAGCTGCCAGTCAGTCATCAGTATCCCCAGCGCAGGAATCAGGGAGCTCTGAAAAACCATAGCTCCAGTTATATTGCCCAGGGCCAGCCCGTCCTTCTCACGTGATATCCATATAACACTATTGAATTTCTCCGGCAACTCGGTTGCGATGGGCGTTATTATCAAGGCCAGGACGAATGCCGGCACTTGGTAGAGTGCAGCTACCGCGGTGATTGAATCGACAAAAAAGTTCGCTCCTATTATTATACACGCCAGAGCCAGGAGCACCTGTATGCCAACCCGGTGGGAGGCGGGAGTCTCCGCCTGACGGTCGAAATAACAAGGGGGAATCGAATTGTCCGATTCAATATCCCTTTCCTGGGTGAGCATGGTATGCACGTAATAAATATAGGCCGCCACCAGGGTTACAGCAATCAGTTGCTGGAAGGGTCGGTAATCTACCGGGATAAGTCCCGCCAAAATGGCTGCGGAAAATACCAACAGGAAGAAAAGCAGATCCCTCTTCATGGAGGAATAGTCGCAGTGAACTGCGGTTCCGGCTATCCGCCGGTTCTTAAATACGTATACAGCTACCCCGGTAACGAACATGGCCAGGGTGGAAAGCATCAAAGGCGCCCCCAAAATCGCACCTATGCCGATATCGTGACCAGTTCCATTAGCGCTGAATAGTATGGCAATAATCGGAATAATGGTTTCCGGCAGTGCCGTTCCTACCGCTGCCAATACGCTTCCTACCGCACCTTCGGAGAGATTGAAGATCTTACCCAGCCACTCAACACCGTTAACGAACAGCTCCGCCCCAATGAGGATAATTCCCAGACTTATGATCAACAAAGCGACATGACTCATTTATATTACCTATACTCCTTCTTTCAATACTGCAGGGGCACCACCGTCATCACCCGACGGCTGAATGTAACGCAACGCTGGTAACCAGCCCGTCGGGCGCAGCGGTACGCTTCAATCAATCCGGACCCGATCTGTTCAGGATGATGAGCATCCGAACCCAGGGTTACCGGAATATCATAATCATACATGCGTTCTACTATGGCTGAACTGGGATAGAGTTCCCCCACTGGTTTGCGCAGCCCTCCGCTGTTGATCTCCACTGCCAAGCCATGGTATTTTATACTCTTCAATACCGGGTCCAGGTAGGCCAGAACCGATTTACGGCGAGGCCGATGTCCCCATATCTTTACCAGATCGATATGGCCTACGATATCGAATTGGCGGCATGCACTCGACGCCATCAAGATCTCGGTGTACCGATGGTATATTTCGTCGATATCCCGATCATCATAGCCTGACTTATGGTCGGGATGATCAAAACCCCAGCCATCGATGAAGTGCACCGAACCGATTATATAATCGTATTCAGCTGTGGGGATGGACTCCGGTATCAATTCTTCCCGGTCCATGGTAAAATCCAACTCAAGGCCCAGTTTAAGCTTAATGTTATGCCGCCCCGTATCCCGAATAGACTTGAACAAATCCAGGTCGATCAGATGAATGAACTCATCGTGCTCACAGAAGCCTATCTCTTCGACTCCGACCTGGTGGGCGCAGTCAATATAACGGTCGATCCAGTCCCGGGTATAGCTGTACTCTCCATGGGCCAGGGCATGCACATGATAATCCAACAAAACCAATGCCTCCTGACTTATCGTATTACATTTAAACACTCGCCATACCATAAATCAAGTTGGGATCCTACCCGACAGGGAAAATCGGAGGGATTTTCAGAAATCCAGATTGCTGAGAAAGAGGTTCTGAAACTCTTGGTGAAGTGCCAACTCGATATGCTTTACCCGGGTCTTCAGCTCTTCCGCCGCTTGGACTTCCTCAGGCCAAAGCAGGGCCATGATGGCTCCATCCGCAGCTGCGTTACCGATGTTCTTGATCCTCTCCAGATCCACCGGGGGTACAACCCCGATTGTGGTTACGCTGGCCGGATCTATAAAAGTGCCGAAGGTGCCCGCGAGGAATATATAGTCCAGTTGGGTTGCATCTATCCCGGCTTCGTTCATCATTATTTCAATAGCCGTCCGTATCGCTGATCGGGCCAGTTGTACCTGCCTGATGTCTTCCTGGTTGAAAACCAGCGGCTTTTCGGCATATGCTTCTTCACCGCTTATGATTATTTCCCTGCCCCTCAGGCTGTCGCGGCTGGTAAAGGCCGCCTCCGCCCGGTCGGTGAATGTACCCTGGCGATCAATAAAGCCATTCTGCAGCAAAACTGACACCAGGTCGATGATGCCCGAACCGCAGATGCCGCGGGGATTGCTGCCT
>JAKJCH010000199.1 GCA_022706565.1 Bacillota bacterium
CGGAATGTACTACTGGTTCGTATACCTGAGAAAACCGGCTGCGGCCAAGCAGGACAAGGGTGTAGCCGCGTAAGCAAGTAAACTATCGTAATCGGAACACTGATTGGGGCATTGCCACCTGTGATTAACTGCCAAAGCCCAACATGGAGTGGTAATGCCCCTTTAGTCTATCAAGGTTTTAAGATTATCGTATTTGGTTATGCCGGACATTTTAATCCAGAAGGATAATCGGAAGGGGGTATTAAACATGGACGCCAAAGAATTCGAACGCATCATAGATATGGCAATTGAGGGCGAGGTCGAGTCTTTCGAATTTTATACCAAGGTAGCGGAGGCATCGGCTAATGCCAATGTAAAAAAGATCTTTAGGGAACTGGCTGAGGAGGAAGCAGGACACAAGGTGTCTCTGGAGAGGATCAAGGATAAAGAACTGCAGAACTTCTCCTTCCCGGCAGCGAGCGATTACGGAATCTCTGAAACCGTGGAAACTCCCAAATTGTCGATGGAGATGAAGCCGGCCGATGCCATTGCCCTGGCCATGAAGAAAGAGGAAGAGGCCATGAAGATGTACACCGGTCTGGCTAATGCTGCCAGCGACGCCGAACATAAGAACGTGTTCATGAGCCTGGCCCGGATGGAAGCCGGTCATAAAGCTAAAATGGAGGATCTCTACAACCAGACCGCTTTCCCGGAATGCTGGTAATCCCAACAATATCCATAAAAAACCCGCCTGACCAAGGCGGGTTTTTTTTTGATCATGGAAAAAGGAAAACGGCAACCTGCTGCTGTCGTTTTAGATATTTAATCGGCAGCCTTCGCCAGTTGCCTGCGAAAGGCTGCCTAATGTAGTCAAATATGGTAGCCCTAGGGGGAATCGAACCCCCGTTTCCGCCTTGAGAGGGCGGCGTCCTGACCGCTAGACGATAGGGCCAAATGGCAGCCGGACAAGGATTCGAACCCTGGCGAACTGATCCAGAGTCAGTCGTGCTACCACTACACCATCCGGCTGCAAGCACGCATGCTCGCGCAAAAGTTATTATAATACAGGCGCTGTAATATTGTCAAAACATTACTGATTTTATTCTGCCGATAGCCCTCCAATGAATCCGAGTGCCCGTTCCAGCCTGGCTTGACAGGCATCCCGGCCCAATAGTTCCATGACCTCAAAGAGCCCCGGGGTATTGGTCACGCCGGACAGGGCCAGGCGGGTGGGATGGATCAGGGCCGAGGCTTTGATCCCCATTTGGGCGGCTTTATCCCGCAGTCCTTCCTCCAGGTGGACCGCGGTAAAAACATCGACGGTCATGATTACATCCAGCACGGACCTGATATACTCGGTACTTCCAGAGGGGCGGAAGTATTTCTGGATCCCCTTGGTATCATAGTGCTCCGGCGGGACAAAGAAATAGCCGGCCAGGGGCAGGATTTCCCTGGTGGTCTTGGCGCGGCTCCGTACCAGATCCACCACCTGGCGAAAATAACTGCGGTTGGTTTCATTCAGCCATCCCATTTTTGCCGCCTCCGGTGTCACCAGGGCCACGATCCGGTCAAGATCGGCTGCAGCCAGGTATACGCCATTCATCCAGGTCAACTTGGGCAAATCGTAGATGGCAGCTGAACGGGAGACGTTCTCCAAGGCGAAGTTTTCTATCATCTGTTCCCGGGGATAGATGTCGATGTTCTCTCCGGGTGACCAGCCCAGCAGGACCAGGTAATTGACCAAGGCTTCAGGCAGGTACCCTTCGTCGCGGAATTCCTGGACCGAGGTAGCCCCGTGGCGTTTGGAAAGCTTACTGCGGTCTGGGGCCAAAATCATGGAAACATGAGCGAATTGGGGCAACTTCCAGCCCAGCGCCTCATAAACCTTGATTTGTTTGGGGGTGTTGGACAGGTGTTCTTCGGCTCTTATCACGTGGCTGATATGCATGGTATGATCATCCACCACCACCGCAAAATTATAGGTGGGCCAACCGTCCGACTTGGCAATTATGAAATCGTCCATCAGCTGATTATCAAATTGAACCGTACCTCGAATCAGGTCATTGACAATCGTCTGGCCGGTGCGGTCAACCTTCAAACGGACCACCGGCTTTTCCCCCGCCGCCAGCCGGTTCTTTACTTCCGAATCGTTCATATGCCTGCATTGGCCTTCATATAGATAGTTGCGTTTTTCGGATTGGGCCTGCTCCCGCTGACGTTTGAGCTCATCCGCACTACAGAAGCAATAGTAAGCCTGGTTTTGGTCCAGCAATTGCTGGATGTAGTGACGGTATATTGGTAAACGTTCACTTTGCCGGTAGGGCCCATAATCCCCGCCGACTCCCGGACCTTCATCCCAATCCAGGCCCAGCCACTTAAGGCCCTCGATAATCCCGGCCGCGGCATCATCGGTAGAACGCTGCAGGTCGGTATCCTCCAAACGCAGCACCAGGGTACCACGACGGTTTCGAGCGTACAACCAATTGAACAGGGCTGTACGGGCCCCGCCGATGTGCAGGGAACCGGTAGGACTGGGAGCAAACCTTACTCGAACCTCTTCCAAATCAAAACCACTCCTTCGCTAATTATATTAGCTTAAAACCATCTCCGGCCACAAGTTGGGGGCCACCGACATCCGAGTTTTAGTCCTGGTCAGAAAATCCGTTTGTGAAAAACAGGCACCAAATGTCGATACTTTTCATATATTAAGACTATGAGGGAAAGTAGCTTGATTTTGGGGGTTTAGCAATTGGCCAGAAAGTGGATTTCCGTGCTTGCGGTCGGGTTCATTGTATTCATTGTGATCTTCACAGTGCTGGTAGATCTGCGGCTCAGGGCCAGCATACTGGAAATAGCCCGCACCCAGGCCCAACTGCGAGCGGTGGAGGTTATCAATG
>JAKJCH010000019.1:0-6098 GCA_022706565.1 Bacillota bacterium
TAGGGTAGGTAACGGTATTTTTACCAACTCTACGTTTTGCCCCGGCGAGCAGGCCCTGAGCTGGGCCACTGTCGCTTCAATATCTACCGTAGCCCCTGCCTCTTCACGGATGACCTGGCCCGTATCTTTATCCAGCCTCGGTTCGACCGGCAGTTTCTGATGCGGAAGGGCTATCCCCCGCACTACCTCCTCCAGTTCTTCCGGCAGCAGCCGCTCCACTTCGACGCCCTCCAGCTTAACTCCAGCTTTGACTCCGAAGGCATCGCGCTCCAGTTTATCCACCCAGCTTGATAAAACGCTCGGCTGTCTATTTTATAAACATGAAACCCTCTTGGAAAAAAATAATACCCACCGCCTCAATTGTATTCCTTAAAATAATATTCGGCAGTGAGCACTACTATTCAGTTTTATTTGCCGATCCGGTCGAAATCTGACCTTGATCGGCAATAAACCTTAATGATGTGAACTAGCTCGGATTGGATCCCGATTTGGCCATCTTCAGCACCGCTTTGCGGGACAGGTTGACCCGGCCTTGGCGGTCTATCTCAGTGACCTTGACATCAATCTTGTCCCCTACTTTGACAACATCCTCGACTTTGGCGACCCGGGTCTCATCCAGTTGAGAGATGTGCACCAGGCCCTCCTTGCCGCTGGAACCCAAAACTCCGGGGATGATCTCCACAAAGGCGCCAAAATCCATGATCCTTTTAACCGTGCCGGTATATACCTTGCCGACTTCCACATCGGCCAGGATGGACTCTATCAGGAAACGGGCCTTATTGGCTCCTTCCTCATCGGTGGCGATGATAAAGAGGCTGCCGTCATCTTCAATGTCGATCTTGCAGCCGCTCTCGGCCACGATTTTATGGATGGTTTTGCCCCCGGGGCCGATGATTTCCCTGATCTTCTCAGGATTGATCTGCATGCGGATCATCTGGGGAGCGTAGGGCGACAGTTCGGCGTTGGGCTTGGCGATGGTCTGGAGCATGATGTCCATGATATGCATCCGGCCCTCACGAGCCTTGGCCAGCGCGGTCTGGACTATATCCCGGTCTACGCCTTTGATCTTGATATCCATCTGCAGGGCGGTGACCCCTTTGGCGGTACCCGCCAGCTTGAAGTCCATGTCGCCCAAGGCGTCCTCAATCCCTTGAATATCACTCAGAATAGCAAATTTGTCCTCACCTTTTACCAGTCCCATGGCAATCCCGGATACCGGAGCCTTGATGGGAACCCCAGCGTGCATCAGGGATAGGGTGCTGCCGCATACGCTGCCCATTGAGCTGGAACCATTGGATTCCAATACCTCGGACACCACTCTCATAGTGTAGGGAAACTCTTCTTTGGACGGGACAACCGCCAGCAAGGCTCTTTCTGCTAGGGCGCCGTGTCCGATATCCCGCCGGCTCGGGCCGCGCATGGGCTTGGTTTCACCAACGCTGTATGGCGGGAAGTTGTAGTGGTGGATATATTCCTTGCTTTCTTCAATCCCTAATCCATCCAGGATCTGGTTCTCCCGAAGCGGTCCTAGGGTAGTAACTGACAGCACCTGGGTTTGGCCGCGGGTAAACAAGGCTGATCCGTGCGGACGGGGCAGGAATCCCACCTCGCAGGTTACCGTCCGTATCTCGTCCAATTTCCGGCCATCAACCCGGTCCCCATCTTCAAGAATCATCTTGCGGACGATCTCCTTCAGGAGTTTGTCAACCAGGGCTGCAATCTGCTTGCCTTCTTCGGGATAGATCTGGGCGAAATGTTCAAGGATGGCATCCCGGGCCTTGTCCATTTCAGCCTCGCGGGCTTTCTTGTCCGAATTGCGGACAGCCGCTTCCAGGCTGGGAATGGAGTATTCCCTGACCGCAGCCTCCATCTCCTCATTCACAGGTATTTCCGGAACTGCTGCCTTGGGCTTGCCTAATTCGGCTACAATGGGTTCCAAGAAGGCTACAATCTTCTTGATCTCCTCATGGCCAAAGAATATTGCCTCCAGCATCATAGCTTCTGGCACTTCATTGGCATGTCCCTCCACCATCATGATGGCATCCTTGGTCCCCGCCACAACCAGGTGAAGATCGCTCTGATGATGCTGTTCGACGGTAGGATTGATGACCAATTGCCCGTCCACCAGACCCACGATGACTGCCGCCACCGGGCCGGCAAAAGGTATATCGGACACACCGAGGGCTACTGATGCTCCAATGATCGATGTGATGTCTGGGGAATTGTCCTTCTCCACTGACAGGACGGTGGCTACTATCTGCAGGTCGTTCTTGTAAGTCTTGGGGAAGAGTGGCCTGATAGGGCGGTCAATCTGACGCGCAGACAGAGTGGCGTTCTCAGTAGCCCGGCCTTCGCGTTTGATGAACCCTCCCGGGATCTTGCCGACTGCGTACTGTTTCTCTTCATAATCCACGGTCAAAGGAAAGAAGTCCAATCCTTCCCGAGGGGTGGCGGCAGTGGCGGTAACCAGAACGACTGTATCACCGTATCGGACCAGGGCCGCACCATTGGCTTGCTTGGCAACCTGCCCCACTTCGATTATCAGCGGGCGACCGGCTACTTCGGTTTGGTATTTATGAACGATGGTAGTTTCCTCCTTTCTTAGACTATATAAAGTTAAAGAGCGGCATTCCGCTCTTTACCTGCGTAGACCTAACCGGGTTACTATGTTGCGATAACGATCGAAATCAGTCTTTTTCAAATAATCAAGCAGGGAACGCCTTTGCCCGACCATTTTCAACAGTCCTCTCCTGGAGTGGTGGTCTTTTTTGTTTGCTTTTAAATGTTCATTGAGATAATTGATTCTATCGGTGAGGATAGCGATTTGAACCTCGGGTGAGCCCGTGTCGTTTTCATGCACCTGATAGGCTTTGATAATCTCCTGTTTCTTTTCGGAAGATAGAGCCAAATTTTTCACCTCCTTACCTGTAAACGCCATGGACCAAGAATGACGTCGGTGAAATCGTCAACCCTAGCCTATGGTTGTCTGGGGAACCTAATGTTATTTAATCAGATATAGGAACCTGCCGCTCTTGTTGTTATTATTGCCAACAATTCCGGTGAATTAACAGAGTTATTCTAACATAGGAGTTATAAAAAGTAAACTTTGGCACCGGTATGTAGGTGTTATAAGGACTCTGACCCATTTAGTGAATCTCGGCTGGCCAGTTTGATAATCTCAAGGGAACGCTCCTTGTCCCTGGCTATCTGCGCTACCAGTTCATCTATCGAAGCAAATCGCTGTTCGTCACGAATCTTGGCCCGCAGGCTGATTCGCATGTTTTTACCGTAAATATCGCCGTTGAAATCCATGATATGGGCCTCGATGGCTAAAGGATACTCAGGATGAAAAGTTGGTTTATTGCCGATGTTGACCACACACTGATGTATCTTGTTATCCACCTCAGCCAGGGCTGCATAAACCCCTTTGCCCGGGAGATGGTAAACCGGTTCGACACCTAAGTTGGCAGTGGGGAATCCAATGGTTGAGCCGCGGTGCTCGCCCTCCACCACCACTCCCTCGATTAGCGGGTAATAACCGAGCATTTGGTAAGCTTTATGTATGTCTCCGTCTTCCATTGCTTCGCGGACCAAGCTGCTGGATATGGGTTCACCGTCATATACCACCGGGTCTATTATCTCCACTCCGAAACCCAGTTGTTTCCCGAATTGCTTTAGCATCTCCGGGGTCCCAGCGCCCCGGTGGCCGAATGTATAGTTAAAACCTACGCAAACCTCGCTCACCTGGAATCTGCCTATCAAAATCTGCTGGACAAAATCCAGCGGCTGCCAGACTGCGATTTCACGGGTAAAAGGTGCATAAATGAGGGTATCGAGGCCTATTTTCTCCAACAATTCAGCTTTTCGCCGGGGTGTGATGAGCAAGCGGGGGGCCTTATCCGGCGCCAGCACCTGGGTGGGGTGGGGATCAAAAATAAAAGCTACAGATTCTCCTCCCCGGGCAGCCGCCTTTTCCACAGTCGTCCTAATCAGCAATTGATGTCCTTTGTGTACTCCATCAAAATTGCCAAGTGCTAAACAAACTGGCCGGGATTTACTTCGATAGTTTTCAATTCCCCAGATTACGTTCATTCCTACATCTCCCCGATCCTGTATTTAAGTGCCAGATGGTGATGGTTCGTAAATGATATTATTACTTTTGCAAGACCTTGAGCGGTTGCAGCCAGGCATTGCCCTGACGCCGTTCGCATCTGGCTATCGCGATGAGGTTATGATCCTTATCGTAGACCTTAAGCACCCCGGTTGGAGTACCAGACGCAACGGCAACCTGGTTTCCGTTCCTGATTCTGTTTTGCTGCCCCTCATCCAACTCCACCTGGGGCAAATGTTGGAGCGGAAAATCCACCGGGAATAGCCAGGTTGTCAAATTGTCACGGTGGTGGTCCAGCTGCTCCAACGAAACGGCCTGATCGATGGTGAAGCCGCCGGCCCGGGTACGGATCAAGGCCGACATGTAAGCGCCAGTACCCAGGTCTGCACCGATATCGTGGCATAAAGTCCTAATATACGATCCCTGTGAACAACCGATCTCCAGGCCCACCACCGGCCTGCCCGCTTCATCCTGGCTTATGCCCAGGAGGTTTAGGTAGTGCACCACAATTTGGCGGGCTTCTCTCTCCACCGTTATCCCTTGCCGGGCCAGCACATACAAACGTTCACCCTGGTGATGGACCGCTGAGTACATGGGCGGGATCTGGGAAATGGTGCCGGTGTATTTGGTCAGCAGCGTCATCAAACGAGCCTGGTCGAAATCGATGACTGGCTGGTACTCGATATGGCCCCAAGCATCCTGGGTGTCGGAAACGCCCCCAAGGGTCATGGCGGCCTGGTAGACCTTGTCCTTATCAGCTACATACTCAATTAGCCGAGTGGCAAAACCAACTGCTACCGGCAGAACGCCTTCGGCCATGGGATCAAGGGTACCGAGGTGCCCCAGTTTGGTTCTGGGTATTATCTTCTTGAGCCTTCTTATTACATCGAAGGAAGTCAGACCGGGTGCTTTATTTATGTTTAGAAACCCATCCACCTAAGCGACCACACTTTCAACTGCCAGGATGACTTCCCTTTGCACATCTTCCATGGTGCCGGTCAGCTGGGCTCCGGCGGCGCGGGAATGTCCTCCCCCGCCAAATCGACCCGCCAGGGCCGCTACATCGACTTCACCCTTGGATCTGAATCCTACCTTGATAGTACCAGGGCTTAATTCCCGGAACAGCATTCCTACCTGGGCGCCTTTGACCGCCAGGGTGTTGTTTATGATGCCCTCGGGACAAATGTCCAGGGCTTTGATCTCAGCCACGTCGCGGTAGTTCAATTCCATCCAGACAACCTTGCCCTCGCAGCAGCTGCTGAGGCTGCGCAGGGCCAGGGACAATAGGAGCAGTTCCTCCGCACTTTTGGACTCGAACAATTGTTGTTTAACTTGATCCAGGTTTACGCCTTTTTCCAGCAAAAGCGCTGCAGTTCGGAAGGTGGAAGGATTGGTGCTGCTGTGCTGAAAACCGCCGGTATCCTGAAAGACACCGATATACAAAGCATTGGCTATAGCCGAATCTATCTCCACCTTAAGATGCTGCAGCAAGGTGAAGACCAGTTCGGCCGTAGACGATGATTTTTCATCAACATGATTCATTTGTCCAAACCGGCTGTTGCTCTGGTGATGGTCGATGTTGATGACATAATAATCCCCGGCCAGAATAACCGCAGCGGTTTCTCCCACGCGTTCCCGGTCCGAGCAGTCCAAGTAGATTAGATTGGATTCTGGTTGACCCACCTGGTCGGGGCCTAACACTTGGTCCGCCCCTGACAGATAACGGTAGATGGCCGGCACTGGATCCTCCATAAATACGCGGGTTCGTTTTCCGATTGATTTCAAGCCGAGGTAAAGCCCCAGCAGGGAGCCGACGCAGTCACCGTCCGGTATCGAATGTCCCACCAGTAAAAATTCGTCTCGCTCCAGAATTACCTGGGCGATCTGCGCAAGACTATTCATTGCTGCTATCCTTGGCCTCCGCTTCCTGATGCAGGCTGTCCAGCAAAGTTGAAATCCGGATACCCTGTTCAATCGATTTATCCAG
>JAKJCH010000019.1:6108-15500 GCA_022706565.1 Bacillota bacterium
CTATTTCCGGGGCATGCCTTATCTGCAAGCCATGGGCCAATTCCGACCTGATATAACCCTTGGCCTTCTGCAATACCTGCATAGTCTCGCTTTGCTTCTCCTCGTCCCCCAGTACGCTGATATAGACGCGAGCATGGCTTATGTCCTGGGGTACGTCTACCCGGGTTATGGAGACGGTAGTGAAATCGATGCGCGGATCCTTGACATGATCCTTAATAATTGCGGATAGCATTCGCTTTATCTCTACAGACATTTTTTCCTGTCGGCGTTTACCCATTGTCAACACTCCTATCGGGGTGGGTTAAGGATCTGGGGGCTACAATGACCGGGCTATCTCTTCCATGGTATAGGCTTCGATGATATCGCCCTCTTTGATATCGTTGAAATCCTTTACCCCCATGCCACATTCATAGCCTTCCACTACTTCCTTGACATCATCCTTAAAGCGCTTGAGGGAGCTAAGCTTTCCTTCATGAATAATCACCGAATCGCGCAGCACCCTGATATCCGCGTTCCTCTGCATCTTGCCATCGATGATATAGGCACCGGCAACGGTCCCAACCACGGGCACCTTGAATGTCTGCCGCACCTCGGCCCGGCCCAGGTATTTCTCCCGGTATTCAGGTTCGAGCAAACCTTCCATGGCCTTTTTAACATCATCGATCGCCTCATAAATTACCCTGTACATGCGGATATCAATGTTCTCTTCCTCGCCATACTTGCGAGCTTTTATATCGGGGCGGACGTTGAATCCGATTATGATGGCATTGGAAGCCGAAGCCAGCATTACGTCCGTTTCGGTTACTGCTCCTACCGCCGAATGGATCACGTTCACCTTGACCTCATTGGTGCTCAGCCGCAGCAGGGATTGGGCCAGGGCTTCGATCGATCCCCCGACATCGCCCTTGATAATCAGGTTGAGCTCCTTTATGCCAGTATTTTGCATCTGTTTGTAGAAATCATCCAAGGAAATTCTGCTGCTTGCCTTCTGGTCTTCGAGTTTCTTTTCATTCAACCTTAATCCGGCAATCTCTTTGGCGATCTTTTCATCGGTGACCAGCACTTTCTCGCCTACCTCAGGTACATCCGACCATCCGGTTATCTCGACTGGCATGGATGGATAAGCCAGATCCACCCGGCGTCCCCTGAAATCAGTCATAGCCCGGACTTTGCACCAGGTCAGACCGCAAACGATAAAGTCACCTATTTTCAGAGTCCCTTTTTGCACCAGGACCGTAGCCACGGCGCCCTTGCCTTTATCCAACTGGGCTTCAATGACCACGCCTTCAGCAGCCCGGTTGGGATTGGCCTTCAGTTCCTGCATTTCTGCCAACAGAGCGGTCATCTCCAGCAAGTTTTCAATACCCATACCGGTTTTGGCCGACACCGGGATAAACATGGTATCTCCGCCCCATTCCTCCGGCACAATATTGTATTCGGTGAGCTGCTGCATCACTTTGTCGGGATTGACATCCGGTTTGTCCATTTTGTTCAATGCTACCAGGAAGGGTACTTTGGCAGCCCTGATATGGTTTATGGCTTCTACTGTCTGCGGCATTACTCCATCATCGGCAGCCACCACCAGCACAACGATATCAGTGAGGTTGGCCCCCCGGGCTCGCATGGCGGTAAATGCCTCATGACCAGGGGTATCAATAAAGGTAATAGATTTACCTTTGTCCATCTTGATCTGATAGGCACCGATATGCTGGGTTATTCCCCCGGCTTCACTGGAAACTACATCAGCGTGCCGTATTTTATCCAACAAGGAGGTTTTGCCGTGGTCGACATGGCCCATAACGGTAACAATGGGCGGTCTAGGTACCAGGCTCTCCGGGGTATCAACTATTTCTTCAAGAATCTGCTGCTCCTCGCTTAATTCGCGCTCCACCTCTATATCGAGAAGGGACCCTAGAAACTCAACAGTCTCAAAATCAATTTCCTGGTTGATGGTGGCCATGATGCCCAGCTCCATTAGTTTTTTCACTATCTCGCCGGTGCCTTTGCCCGTCATCTCGGCCAGTTCACGAACCTGGATGAAATCTCCCACCAGGATTTTATCAGGAGTCTGGAATACCTGTTCTTCCTTCTTTTTCTTATGCTTGCCCTTTCTCATGGGGCGGCTGTAGTCCCTGCTGCCCGGCTGTTGTTTCTGGGGCAAGGTTTTTTTAGCGGTCTTACCGGGGCTTGGTTTGCGGCCAACCTCTCCCTGTGGCCGGGCTGCTCCCTGAGGTCCTCTATTGTCAATACCCTTTTTGACCTCGCCTCCGAACGGCTTCTTGCCGGGCATGCCTGCACCGGTTGGCGGTCGCCTATCTTGAGGGCGCGGTGCTCCGCCACCGGCAGGACGCTGTGCGTTTCCCTGCTGGGGGGCGGGCCGTCTATCCTGGCCTCCGTATGGACGAGCTCCTGTTCCTTGTTGGGTGCCTGGACGCCTATCCTGACCTCCGTATGGACGAGCTCCCGTTCCTTGTTGGGGGGATGGACGCCTATCCTGATATCCGGATGGAGCCGGTCTCGTTTCATGCGGCCCCGCTGGGCGAGGCCGGTTCATTCCAGCTGGCGGGGCTTGCCCTGTTCTGGGAGCCTGACCGGGTCTGGGCGTAACAGGACGATCGGCTTGACTAGTCGGTTGGGCGGGGCGAGCAGAATCCTGCGACCGGGTCGGGGGTTCGGCTGGTCTGCCACTGCGAACGGATGCAGACCTCTGGTCAGTTTCCCCTTTGGCATCTCTTCTTTCTGGCTGCCGGGGAGGGGGAACCGATGGCTTCTGTTTGGTTGGTTGGATTGATGGTCCCGCTTGGGCAGGCTGCGACGGTTTGGGTGGTTCAGGCGCTCCTGGACGCTTTTGCCCCCCTTGCCGAGCTGGTGGCCGCTCCGGTGAAGCGGCAACCCTGTCGGGATGCTTGGCAGGGATCTTATCGACAGCCGGTTCCGGCTCCGGACTCAGGCGTTTCCTTACCCATGCAACCTGCGAATCTTCTATAGTGCTCATGTGGTTTTTTACTTCCAACCCCAAATTAATAAGGGTCTCAACCATCTGTTTGCTAGGCATACCCATTTCTTTGGCAAATTCGTGTACTCTTATTTTGGCCATTGAACCACCCCCGTTGTTTTTGCCTCTGTATCCACCGATTTGACAGCCTTTACAATTGCCCCCGCCAAACCTGAATCATCTATCGTCAAAGCCACCCGCAAGGGCTTCCCTATACTTTGCCCTAGTTCCTGGCTGTTTCCCAATATGACATAGGGTACCTGGTGCTTTTGGCTAGCCTTTAACAATACCTTCCTGGTATTGAGAGAAACATCTTCACTGATTATCAAAAGGCGTGCCTGACCTCTGCTGAGACTCTTCTGTACTGCCATTGTTCCGGAAGTTGCCTTGCCGGCCCGCCTGGCAATACCGATGAGATCGAACACCTTTCTCATTCCATCGCCTGCCATTTAGGGGACCTTCAACTTTTCCCGAATGGTTTCTATTATGTCACTTCCCACTTCTTGGTCAAGGGCCTTCTGCAATCTTTTGCCCTTGACTGCCAAAGTCAAACAGTTCGAATCACGGCACAGGTAAGCACCTCGCCCCGATTTCTTCCCGGTTTCGTCCAGTGCGATTTCGCCAGTCGGAGTCCTTACCACCCTTATCAGTTCCTTTTTGTTCTTCATGACTCGACAGCCAACACACATCCGCTGTGGGATCTTGCGAACCTTAGGCATCGTATTCGAACTCCTCTTCGGCCTGGCTCTCGCTCTTTATATCGATTTTCCATCCAGTGAGCTTGGCAGCCAGGCGGGCGTTTTGTCCTTCCTTGCCAATCGCCAGGGACAGCTGATAATCAGGGACGATGACCCGGGCTTTTTTACCTTCCGCATCGATTTCCACTGACAGGACCTTGGAAGGGCTCAAGGCATTGGCGATGAACTTCTCCGGGTCCTTATGATACTTGATTATATCTATCTTTTCTCCGTTTAATTCGTTTACTATATTTTGGACCCGAATCCCTCTAGGGCCTACGCAGGCTCCTACCGAGTCTATTTTCTCATCCATTGAGTATACAGAAATCTTGGAGCGGGCTCCTGCTTCCCGGGCGATGGTCTTTATTTCCACCAAGCCCTCGTATATTTCCGGGACCTCGAGCTCAAACAGCCTTTTCAGGAAATACGGATGAGTTCGGGAAATGAAAACACTGGGCCCTTTGGAAGTATTCTTCACTTCATATATATATCCCTTTATCCTCTGCCCTACGTCGTAACGTTCAGAAAAGATCTGATCGGCAGGCAGCATGATTCCTTCGGTCCGACCCAGGTTGATAATTATGGTTTTGGCTTCGATCCGTTGGATAGCGCCCGTAACGATCTCACCTTCGCGTTCTGAGAACTCCTCGAAGATCAGGCTCCGTTCCGCTTCCCGCAGCTTTTGGACCACCACCTGTTTGGCAGTCTGGGCGGCTATGCGGCCGAAATCCGACGGTGTAACCTCGACATTGATCACGTCATCGACAGCTACGGTCGGATCAATCTCCGCCGCTTCGTCCAATGATATCTCCAAACAGACATCGGTAACGTCATCGGTAACCCTTTTTTGGGCGAAAACCTGCACCTCACCGGTGATCTGATTCAATTCCACACTTACATTCTGGGACGTGCCAAAATTCTTCTTGTAAGCAGTGTTAAGGGCTGACTTGATTGCTTCTATCAATGCCTTTTGTGGTATGCCCCTTTCTTTTTCCAATTCACGAAGGGCTATGATCAGTTCTTGCGACATTGTTTTTCCTCCTTATATCTCCGGATGCAGTCGGACCATGGAAATAAGGTTGCGATCGAGACTCAATACCTGGTCCTCAGTCTCGATTTTCAAAACGCTGGCATCCACTTCTCCCAGGATACCTACGAATTTTTTTCTCCCATCAACAGCTTGACTGGTCTTGACCAACACCCGCGAGCCTTTGTATCTAATGAACTCCTTTTCTTGCTTTAAAACCCGGTCGATACCTGGAGATGATATCTCCAAATAATCATAGTCCAATTGAATCTCGTCATCCAGGTAGTCCTTCACTGCCCTGGTGGCCGCGACACAGGTATCGGTATCTACTCCGGTCAATGAATCGATGTAAATTCTTAACACTAGACCGGCGGATTCGCGCCGATATTCAATATCATATAATTCTATGCCCTGTCTGCCCAACTTTTCATTGATTGCGGCAGTCACCTGAGGAGTGATGCGCCCCTTGTGAGACATTCCTCCCGCCTCCATTTTGCCTAGTTTCTGAGCAATTACAATAGAAAGAGTGGGCCGGTTACCCACTCTTTCTAATACAATATTAGCAAGATACAGTAGAAGTATAGCACATTGGCGTTTTATTATTCAAGTTCAGGCTCAATATTGCTATATTTGATTACTTTTGATCCTTATGCGAACAGACTCATCTGGTTTTTCTCCGGCAGGCCGGCGAAGCAATTCTCCTTACGCAGGACATCCATGCCGCTTTTATTAAGGTGGGTGCGGGCTTGGAAGTCCTCGATGGACAGATATTTTCCTTCCTGGCGGCTGCTTATTATCCCCTGCGCCGCCGCCAAACCTATATTGGGCAGCGCCGCAAACGGTAACCGCAAGCCGTTTCCGGAAATAATGAACTTGCGGGCATCGGATTTGTATATATCCACCGGCAGGAAATGAAAGCCCCGGGCATACATCTCCAAGGCCAGTTCTAAAACCGTTTGCAGTCTTTTTTCCTTCTGGGTGGCGCTGAAACCTAGTTTGTTGATCTCGCGGAGCCTTTCTTGCACCCGATCATAACCGCCCAAAATGGTTTCTGCTTCGAAATCTTCGGCCCTTATCCCGAAAAAGCTGGAATAGAAGGCCAGAGGATAATTTATTTTGAACCAAGCGATGCGGAATGCCATGGTGACATAGGCAACTGCGTGGGCTTTGGGGAACATGTACTTTATCTTCTGGCAGGAGTTAATGTACCAATCGGGTATGCCACATCTATCCATCAGGTCGATATCCTTATCCTTGAGCCCCTTGCCCTTGCGCACCTTCTCCATGATTTCGAAGGCCTGGGTTTTGTTCATGTTCTGGTGAATCAGGTAGGTCATGATATCATCCCGGGTGCAAATGACTTCATTCAGGGTGGCGGCTTCACTCTCGATGAGATTCTGGGCATTATTCAGCCAAACATCCGTGCCATGTGAGAGGCCGCTGATGCGAACCAATTCCGAAAACGTGGTCGGCCTGGTAGTTTCGAGCATCTGACGCACAAATGGGGTACCGAATTCAGGTATGCCATAGGTACCGACGGTGCTGCCGATTTCCTCAGGTGTAACTCCCAGCGGTTCAACCCCCGAGAAAAGCAACATGGTCTGGCGGTCCGACAAGCTGAGCCGGGATGCCTGGATCCCGGTCAGGTCCTCTAATTCCTTTATTACAGTGGGATCGTCATGCCCTAATATGTCCAGCTTGACGAGTTGATCACCAATGGCATGATATTCAAAATGAGTGGTGATAACACCGGAATCCTTTTTGTCTGCTGGATGCTGGAGGGGCGTGAAGTCCATAATATCTTTGTCGGTGGGGACCACGATCAACCCTCCCGGGTGCTGCCCGGTGGTCCTGCGCACCCCGCTTATACCGGCGGCCAGCCGGGTCATTTCGGAGTTTTTTATCTGTATTCCTTGCTTTTCCGCGTACTTTTTGACGAAGCCGAAAGCAGTCTTATCGGCAATGGTGGAGATAGTCCCGGCTCTGAATACGTTCTGGCTGCCAAATAGTTCTTCCACATATTGATGGGCCTGACTCTGATAGTCTCCCGAAAAATTCAGGTCGATGTCAGGGACTTTGTCGCCCTCAAAACCCATAAATGTTTCGAAGGGGATGTCAAAACCGTCCTTGGCCAATTCGCGGCCGCAGTTCGGACAGAGCTTGTCATCTAAGTCGGCGCCGCAGCCCATGGCGGCGCTGGTTACAAATTCGCAATAATAACATTCGGTGCATATATAATGAGGCGGCAGGGCGTTAACCTCGGTTATGCCGGTCAAGAAGGCCACCAGCGAGGACCCTACCGATCCGCGTGATCCTACCATGTATCCATCCTGGTTCGACTTTCTAACCAGTTTGTGGGCAATCAGATACAGCACGGAAAAACCATGCCCGATTATGGAGTCAAGCTCCCGCTTGATACGATCTTCTATCAAAGACGGTAATTGCGGCCCATAGCGGGCATGAGCATTCTTCCAGGTCAATTCTGTTATTTCTTGCTCTGCTCCTTCTATCTTGGGTGGATAAAAGCCATTCGGGACCGGCTGGAGATCCTCGATTCGGGCCGCTACGGCCGCCGGCCCGTCAATAACCACCCGGGCAGCTTCCTCCGGCCCCAAGTAGGCAAATTCGGCCAGCATTTCTTCGGTGGTCCTAAAATACAGGGGCAGATGCTCCTCGGCATCTTCATAATCCTGACCGCCTTTGATTATGGTGCGGAATTTCTCGTGATGGGGGTCGAGAAAATGGACATCCCCGGTAGCTACTACAGGCATGTTCAAACGGCGGCCCAGACCGACAATCCGCCGGTTGAGGTCGAGCAGTTCTTCCTCGCTTTTTACCAGTCCTTTGCGCAGCATGAAGGAGTTGTTGGTCCGCGGTTGGATCTCCAGATAATCATAGAAACTGGCTATCGACTCCAATTCAGCATCATCGGCGCCACCCAGGAGGGCGCGAAACAGCTCCCCCGCTTCGCAGGCGGTACCCAGCAACAAACCTTCCCGGTGTTTTATCAACTCTTGTCTGGGTATGCGGGGCTGGCGATAGAAATGATCCAGATAACTGAGGCTTACCAGTTTATAAAGATTCTTCAGTCCGGTATTGTTGCTGGCCAACAGAATAATATGCCAGGGCCGCTCCTTTTTGTCATGTTCGACCAGATAGCCTTCTACTCCGTAGATTATTTTTATCGGGTGGTCATTGTTCCGGTTAATCTCCTTTTGGGCAGCATATGCGACAGGGAAAGCCTGAATACAGGCATGATCGGTGATGGCGATAGCCGGATGGCGCCATTGCGCTGCCCGTCTGACCAGTTCCTTGACCTCGGTCAAACCATCCATGGAGCTCATCTTGGTATGAGCATGCAATTCTATCCTCTTCATGGTGCTGTTATCCTGGCGCAGGTCTTTTTCCAGCTGGCAGTATTGCTCCATGAATAGTGCCGTTTCTTTAATGCGCGCTTCAAAGCGAGTGCTGCCTTTGACCTTTATGCGATCGCCGATATCGATCCGATCGTAGTCTTCCTGGCTCCAGTAAGCTTTTACAATGATCGTGTCATCGTAGTCGGTCAGGTAGTAATAGGCGGCGGTCTGTCCACCCTGCATGGGGACAACTTTCTTGTCCCATACCTCTCCTTCAGTAACCGCTGATTTCAGCCCTTCTTCCAGGACTGCAATGGGAACCGACCTCTCCCGGATGGTGGTCACCAACCTGTTCTTATCACGGTCATTTCCCCCGTTTTTAACGGAATGGGGCGACTCCATGCGGGGGGGGATAACCTCCAATTTACCTTCTGCCAAGTAATGCTGATTGGTCCGTGTGTTTTGCTCCCCGGTGGTAACCAGTACCGCTCGGACCAGTAATTGCAGGCAGTATTCATGCCAGAACCAGTCGGCAATTCGCGTGCATATTCCTTGGCTGATGATGCTCTCATAGATGGCGCCGTTTTTGCATACCAGGTCGATTCGGGTGTTCTTGACGTGCCAAGTTAAGGCCGGCGATTCGAAAAGATTCTCGCCCTCCGTAAATACGCTGGCAGCTATTTCACGGCGGCGGGAGTCTAATAGATTATAAAGGGAATCGTAGGAATCGATTAATTCCGGGACCAACTCGATTCCCTGCAGGTAGTCGAATTGTTGGAGCAACTGTTTTTCGGTTTCGCGACAGATTGAGCTGGCTATAGGTTCCTGAACACACAGGTGCAGGATCCAGGTTTTCTTATCCTGGTCCACTACCACCTTCTCAATGAATGTATCCTTCCATGCAGCGACCAAGTCCTCGTTTATCTTGTCCTTTATGTACCTTTGGAAACTGAGAGACAACTTGCTTCCCCCTGAATCTAGTACTAGCACTAGTTCAACCTACTGATACTGTGGATCCCTTTGGCGTGGGTGAGTTTGTTAATGACCTCTTCGATTTCTATCTCCGGGGTCAAACGCAGTAGCAGAACTACCTCCAACAAGCCATCTTCCAGGCGTTCCAAGTGGATGTTTTTGATTAGGACCCCCATCTCACCCAAATGGGAACCGATGGTGCCAACCGCACCCGGCATGTCGTCTACCACTACCACAATGCCCTTAAACAACCGAGAACCGGTAACCTGTTCCTCAAATCTTACAAAGTAGACCAGGACAAAAAG
>JAKJCH010000019.1:15526-15886 GCA_022706565.1 Bacillota bacterium
CCGCCGGCACATACATGCCGGCACCTACCGCCAAACCGATGCAGGCAACTCCCCACAACCCAGCCGCGGTAGTAAGGCCCCGCACGGTGGAACCTTCCTTCATAATTGTACCGGCGCCCAGGAATCCGATCCCGCTTACCACCTGGGCGGCAATACGCCCGGGGTCAACGGTAACTGTATGATGGTACTGGTAATACATATCCAGCGATACCACCATGGCCAAGGCTGAACCGACGCAAACCAAGGTATAGGTCCTGAATCCTGCCGGGCGGTTCAGGCTCTCTCTTTCCAGGCCGATAATCCCACCTAAAATGCAGGCTAGCGTCAATTTGAAAATGATCTCATAGGTAGACATGCTCC
>JAKJCH010000001.1:0-4053 GCA_022706565.1 Bacillota bacterium
TAGATCCGCTTACCGCCACTACAACAATGTCTACGTCGTCCCGGTCGGCCAGTTCGCACATGCCCTCCATTCCCGCCACCACCTGGCAGGCTCCCCCTATTCGGTTCTTCAGAGGCTGATAACAACCCGTTTCACCGATGGCAACCATGGAGGGGTGATATTTTTCCGCCTGGAGAGCCAGTTCATCGATCTCATCCCGGGCCGCCAAACCGACAACTTTAAACCGGTCCGGATGCCGGTCTACAACTTCCAGAGTCTGCTTCCCGATGGACCCGGTCGATCCGAGTATAACCAATTTTCGCGGTGCTTCACTCATCTTTTTCCCTCCAGTCAAATCGTTGGAACAGTCCGGCACGGTAGCAAGCAATAAAGATTACCACCGAGATCGGCCCCAGGATCATACCGAAAACTCCGCCCAGTTGTAATCCCACATATAGGGCGATCAGGGTCACCAACGGATGTAAGCCGATACTGTCACCGACGATCTGGGGTTCCAGGAATTGCCTCACGGCCGTTATTATTATATACACAATTATCAGGCTGATTCCCATACCCACGTTACCTTTAATAAACTCCCAGATTATCCACGGCACAAAAATCAGACCCGGTCCTAAAATAGGCAAAATGTCCGCGATACCCACCATTATCCCTATTAATAAAGCGTACTTCACAGCTAGAATTTTCAAGGATACCAGGGTTAATATTGCAGTTATGGTGATCAATATACTGTAAGCCTTTACAAAACCGCTCAGGGCTTTGATGAGTTCATTGATGATATTGGTTCCATCCGCCCTAACCGAAGAAGGCATAATCCTTATAACAAAGGTGCGGATAAGAGCGCGGTTCTTGATAATCAGGTAAGTGGCCACCGTTGAAATACCGATAAATATCAATATGCTGGGCAGCCTGGACAACAACTGCACCAGCGCGTCGATGAAATTATTCATTAGATGTTGCGTCAGTTCTACGGCCTTCTGCAAGTTTAACTGCACTGCACTCTCCACCTGCGGAGGCAGATTAAGCTCGAGAAAGGATATCCGGTACTCATTTATCCATATCAATACCTGGTTGATTACGTCATCTGACCGGGTCAAAGCCAATCTATACAACTCGTTAGTCTCCCTGATAAGCACCACGGATAGCAAAATCAGGAGTGCCACGAAACCACCAATAACCATGACCAGACTCAATACCACCGCCGAATTGCGCCGCATTCCGGCTCGTGTTTCAAAAAAGACAACTACCGGCTCTACAATGATGGCGATGACCAGAGCCAGGATAAATGGCATCAAAACGACCGGGAAATAAGAAGCTACTCTGCCGACCAGGGGCAGGATGTAGTTGAAGGTAAGATAGATAGCCAGCAGGATCATTACCAGACTAGTAAGAGCCAACAGTTTTTTCAGGTTTTGTTTGAGTTCGGGATCCACCTGATCACCCCAATTATCGGTTTATTACTATCGTTTAGTGAAAATGGGCTGCGATACCCTATACGCTTTCATGTCTATATTTATTACAGGAACGGTGGCAATACCACCAGGAAATAGTAGGCTACCGGCGAAACCAGCATAAAGCTGTCGAATCGGTCCAATACTCCCCCATGTCCGGGCAGTATGCGGCCCGAATCTTTTACCTCGAAAAACCTTTTTATGGCTGATTCCAACAGATCCCCCAGTTGGGCAGCCACGCTGAATACGAAAGCCATGACCAGTAATACTCCTACCTGCGGATATACGGCGCCACTAAAGTACCGATACCCCCAAGCAGCCAATATAGTCAGAACGATTGCTCCCGCTGCACCTTCTACTGTTTTTCCAGGACTAAGCCGGGGAGCTAATTTGTGTTTGCCCCAAATCCGCCCAAACAAGTATCCACCAACATCACTGGCCCAGGTAAGTATAAACACCATCAGCAGGATAAGAAAGGCACTCTCAGAACGGCCCAACGCCAGAGCGTAGCTGAAAAAAAAGCCCGTATAGATCGAGCCGAATAAACTCAAGGCCAGATCATGGAGATTTCTTTGGGGGTAAGTAAAGACCAGTCCGATGATCATCAGCAACAAACTGGCCAGGAATAATCCAGCCAGATATGATCCCAATTGGGTTCTGAACAGCAATATAAAAGCCAGGAAAACCGCGGACACCACAAACGGTTGAAAACCCTTGCCGCGCATCATAGCGCAATACTCAATCAGAGCTGCAGCGGTAAGCAGCCCTATGAGTACTTGCCAGTAGACACCGCCCAGATAAGCAAGCCCGATCAGGAATGGTATGCCTACCGCAGCAGTAATCAGTCGATTCTTAAGCATAAACGGTCTCTTTCATCATTTTTTCAAACCACCGAAACGCCTATCCCGCCCTTGGAATTCTTTAATCGCCCGGTATAGTTCTTCGGGGGTAAAATCCGGCCACAAGACGTCGCTGACCACGATTTCAGCATAGGCCACCTGCCACAACAGAAAATTGCTGATCCGCTTTTCGCCGGCAGTCCGGATAAGCAGATCAGGGTCAGGCATTTCAGCGGTATAGAGACATTGGGCAAACAAATGCTCATCTATGGAATCAAGCTGGATCTCTCCGCTCAAAACCCGTTTCGATATGGATTTGGCTGCATCGACAATTTCCCGCCGTGATCCATAATTGAGGGCAATATTAAAGATCAAGCCGGTGTTGTGGCGGGTCAAGGCCAAGGCGCGGCGAATCTCATCCTGGCACTTGGGCGGGGTGGCTTCGTAGTCTCCCAAAACATGGATCTGAACATTGTTACGATGCAACTCGTCCAATTCCCGGTGCAAAAACTCCACCAGCAGATTCATCAGGTAATTGACTTCAGTTTCCGGCCTCTTCCAATTCTCAGTGGAAAATGCAAAAACGGTAAGGAAGGGTACCCGGAGTTCATCACAGGTTTGGACTACCTTTTTTAAGGCGCTCATTCCCGCCCGGTGTCCTAGAGTACGGGGCAACAGGCGCTGCTGAGCCCACCTGCCGTTGCCATCCATTATTATGGCGATATGTTGGGGCATGTAGCCCTCCATCAAGGCACTGTCAGGCATGCTTTTCTTTTTTGCCACAGACTTCCTTCTTCCCATAATTAGTAAAACCCCCATTAGGGGGTATTATCTAATATTACCACATCTACGCAGCCTATCCACAGGGCTAGACTTCCATGATCTCTTTTTCTTTTTGCTGGAGAATCTGATCAATATCCTTAATGAACCTGTCGGTGATCTTTTGGATATCATCCAAACCTTTTTTCCCAGCATCCTCTGAGATCAATTTGTCCTTTTCACTGGATTTGATCAGATCGTTGGCTTCCCTTCTGATATTGCGGATAGCCACCTTGCCTTCCTCAGCTCTCTTTCTGACCACTTTGGCCAGATCTTTCCTGCGTTCTTCGGTCAGCTGGGGGATGTTGAGCCTGATCACATTACCATCGCTATTGGGGGTGATGCCCAGATCGGACTTCATGATGGCTTTCTCTATGTCAGGTATGCTGGTTTTATCCCAGGGATTGATAATCAGAAGCCGGGCTTCCGGAACATTGATATTGGCCAATTGGTTCATCGGGGTGGGGACCCCGTAGTAATTGACCATGATCTTGTCTACCATGGCTGGATTGGCTCGTCCTGCTCTCATGCCGGCGAAATCCCCGATCAAATGCTCAATGGTTTTATCCATTCTGCTTTCGGCATCTTTTAAAATATCATCAAGCACAATTCTTACCTCCCAACATAAGTACCAATGTCGTCACCCATTACCACCTTCAGAATATTACCGTCCTTGGTCAAATCAAAGACGATTATGGGTATACTGTTGTCCATACAGAGGGATGCGGCGGTTGAATCCATGACCCGCAGCCCCATGTTGATGACATCGATATAATCAAGGGTGTTGTATTTGACAGCCTCTGGATTCTGAATCGGATCAGAATCATAAACCCCGTCAACCTTCTTGGCCATAAGAATAACCTCGGCTTCGATTTCAGCCGACCGTAACGCGGCGGTGGTGTCAGTAGAAAAGTATGGATTACCCGTACCGGCGGCGAATATCACCA
>JAKJCH010000001.1:4063-56138 GCA_022706565.1 Bacillota bacterium
CCCGCCCCTTTTCGAGATGCCGTATGGCCCGGCGGCGGATATAGGGTTCAGCTACCTCCTTCATTTCGATAGCTGACATCACCCTGGTTACCATTCCTTCGTTCTCCAGGGCGTCCTGCAAGGCCAAAGAATTAATTACGGTGGCCAGCATCCCCATGTAATCAGCTGTGGCTCTATCCATCCCCTTGGCACTCCCGGAAACACCGCGCCAGATGTTTCCGCCTCCTACCACGATGGCTACTTCGACACCAGTCTGGGCTACTTCCACGACCTGGCGCGCTATCGATGATATTACGGAATGCTCGATACCGTACCCTTTTTCACCTGAAAGAGCCTCTCCACTGAGCTTTAATACCACCCGTTTGTATTTCGGATTCTGCACCGGATTTCGTCATTTTGCCACGCAAGCCTGCGGTCTGGGCAATTATCCCTTTATCTGGGACATGACCTCGGCGGCGAAATCCGATTGTTGTTTTTCTATACCCTCACCCAACTCATAGCGAGTAAAGCGACGGACGTTTATATTTTCGCCTATTTTGGCAACATGCTCATGAATCAACTGCTGAACAGTTTTATCAGGATCTTTGATAAACTGCTGTTCCAGCAGGCAGTTTTCCTTATAGAACTTCTCTATCCGACCTTCCACCATCTTGTCGATTATTTTTTCCGGTTTACCCTCTTCCAGGGCCTGGGCTCTTAGAACCTCACGCTCATGGTCCAGGTCGGCGGCCGGCACGTTCTCGCGGGAAAGGTAGGCCGGATTGGTGGCCGCTATCTGCATCGCGATGTCATAAGCCAGCTGCCTGAACTCATCGGTATTGCCTACGAAATCAGTTTCACAATTGACCTCGACCAGTACGCCAATGCGCCCTTTGCCATGAATGTACGATACGACAACACCTTCGCTGGCCACTCTGCCTGCCTTCTTGGCAGCCTTGGCCAAACCCTTGGCCCTTAACTCGTCGATCGACTTCTCTATGTCACCACCGGTCTCCACCAGCACCTTCTTGCAATCCATCATACCCGCGCCGGTTCTCTCCCGTAGCTCCTTCACCAATGTCGCTGTAATCTCCACTTATTATCCTCCTTACATATTGCATTCCAAATTATCATTAAAAAAGGGTGTACCGGAAAAACCGTCCACCCTTTGCTCTAGCTTTATCCGGATATTTGTTCTCCCTGCTTGCTCTCCAGCACCGCATCTGCGATCTTGGAAGATATCAACCTTACTGCTCTAATGGCGTCATCGTTGCCTGGTATTACATAGTCGATTTCATCAGGGTCGCAGTTGGTATCCACAATGGCAACCACCGGGATATTCAGTTTACGGGCTTCCGCTACCGCGATCTTTTCTTTGCGGGGATCTACCACATACACGGCTCCGGGCAGTTTGTCCATATCTTTGATGCCACCCAGGAATCTTTCCAGTCTTTCCCGCTCATTCTTCAGCTTGGCTACTTCTTTCTTGGTAAGAACTTCAAAGGCTCCTTCGGCCTCCATCCTCTCTAACTCCTTGAGCCTCATGACTCTTTTGCGGATCGTCTTGTAGTTGGTCAGCATGCCGCCCAGCCAGCGTTGGTTTACAAAATACATCTCACATCTTCTGGCTTCATCCTTGATGGTCTCCTGAGCCTGTTTCTTGGTCCCGACGAAAAGGATGCCCTTGCCTTCGGCTACCGTCTCTTTGATGAAAGCATAAGCTTCATCGAATTTTTTGACCGTCTGCTGGAGATCGATAATGTAAATACCGTTCCTCTCCATATAAATGTAACGGTCCATCTTGGGGTTCCATCTCCTGGTCTGGTGCCCGAAGTGAACCCCAGCCTCCAGCAGCTGCTTCATAGTAATTACCGACATTTTCCTACCTCCTGTTGTTTTAGTCCTCCGCAAGCTTCATTCCGCCGGGAGACTTTTGGAAAAGCACACTCCCTACGGTCGGCTGGCGTGCGAAATCATCAACAGATAATATATCACAATTAAATACGGGTTGGCAAGAAAGTAGAATATTGCCGCCAATCTTCTTCTGGGTAACTCCATTGATAAAGTAAGTGTCACCCTTTGAAGAGGAAGCGCTTGGCTAAATTGCGCAATAAATCGGATTAGAATTGTACTGTTTCAAGTCTTCAATCATATATATTGTCCCAATAATCGTTGATTCAAGCCGGGAACTACGATTCCTCCCACCCAGGAAGATAAATCCCGTGCATTTTTCAAAACCATATGCTAAATTGAAGCCAAGGTGGTGGCATTAATTATATGAAGATTAGAGAGATTATGACCATTGATCCGATCTGTCTTCGTCCTGATCAGACAGTGGGAGAGGCAGCCATCATTTTTATGGAGCATAAGATCGATGGCGCCCCGGTGGTGAATGGGAACCGTGAATTAATCGGCCTATTCACAAAGACTCACATATATCGGGTAGTAAACGGAGACCGGGATTTTGATCGTCCGGTGGCGCAGATGATGAGCACCGACCTGCTCGTCGGACATCCGGATGATGAATTCGGTGATGTAGTCAATGCGACGGTGCCACGTCTACCGGTGGTTGATGACCGGGGTCGGGTCGTGGGTATTTGTACCCGCGGGGACATCGCCAAAGCCTTCTTTGATTCGTATCAGAATATCTCGCTGGAATTGGACGCCATTATCAATTCAGCCCATAATGTTATCGTATCGATTGACCACAATGGCTTTATAAAGGTTTGGAATGCAGCTGCGGAGAGAATCCTGGGCTCTAAAGCCTCCGAGGTCAGTGGGCGTCATATCCAAGATGTCCTGCCCGAGAGCGACCTTACCCGCGTTATAGATATCGGTACAGCTGAACCCCTGAAAAGGATCAGTTTGAGGGGCCATCAATTTTTGTCCAATCGTTCTCCTATTATTAAGGAAGGAGAAATTGTCGGGGCGGTGGCGGTGCTCCTGGACGTATCTGAATTGGAGAGTGTTTCAAGGGAGTTGGAACGCTTCAAGGAACTCAACCGGGAGTTGGATGCGATTATTGACTCCTCTTTTGATGGTTTATATATTACCGACGGAAATGGTATCACCCTTCGCCTCAATAAGGCTTATGAAAGGATCACCGGCATCAGCGCCGATGAATTCATTGGCAAAAATGTGACCACTATTGAGTCTGAGGGAATCGTCTCGGAATCAGTTACAGCGTTGGTACTGGAGAAGCGCAGTCCGGTGACCATCAGCCAGGAGATGCGTACCGGTAAAATGACTTTGGCTACCGGCAACCCGGTTTTCGATGATAAGGGCAACATCTTCCGGGTGGTTAGCAACGTCCGTGATATCACCGAACTCAATGCTTTGAGACAAAAACTGGAAGAGTTTGAAGGCCTGAGCCAGCACTATGAATCGCAGCTGCGCACTCTGAAATTGCAATACGTTGGTTCAGACAATATTGTGACCAATTCTAGTCGCATGATTACTCTGCTATCCACGGTGATCAGGCTGGCTCAGTTTGATTCCACCATTTTGATTACGGGTGAATCTGGTACCGGTAAGGAATTGATTGCCGAGGTAATTCACAACAACAGCAGCCGCCGGGACCAACCCTTTATAAAAGTCAATTGCGGGGCAATTCCTGAGACACTGCTGGAATCGGAACTATTCGGTTATGATTATGGTGCTTTCACGGGTGCCAAGAAAGAAGGCAAACCGGGTTATTTTCAGTTGGCGGCGGGAGGAACACTGTTTCTGGATGAGATCGGCGATCTGCCCTTAAATCTGCAGGTTAAACTGTTGCGGGTACTGCAGAACAAGGAGTTCGTCCGCGTCGGCGGCACCAAACCCCTGCAAGTTGATGCCAGAATCGTGACGGGCACCAATCGCAATCTGCTGGAGCTGGTGGAGAAAAAACTGTTTAGGGAGGACCTTTACTACCGCCTTAATGTGGTCCCCATCAATGTCCCCCCTTTGCGGGACAGGATCGAGGATATTCCTCCCCTGGTTGCTCATTTCACCAAGTTGTACAACCGCAAACACAAGCTCAACCGCAGGTTTGCCCCCGAAGTAGTAGATGTTTTTATGGGTTATAATTGGCCTGGCAACGTGCGAGAGTTGGAAAACCTTATAGAAAGATTGATAGTTGTAGGTACCAAAGATCTTCTGACCATCGACGACCTGCCAGCATTTTTGGTAAACTCCGGTCCAGTAAATCCTGAGGTAACGGTCTCCGGTATCATACCCCTGCAAGATGCAGTGGAGAATGTAGAGAAGCAGATCCTCGAGAAGGCTTATCAACAATACCGCACCACCCGGCAAATGGCTGCAGTGCTTAAGGTGGACGCATCGACTGTGGTTAGAAAAGCAGCCAAATATGGTATATCACATACCAAATAACAAGAAATAAGGATTCAAATACTTGTTGATGCATCAATGCAACTTACCGTTGCACTGGTGCATCGTTTTTTAGATGCATAAACGCAACGCGAGAAACCAAGAAAGATCCCCGCCTTTTCAATAGGGAACTTCCAATACTGGTCTTGTGCAAGTCGTTACATGAGACAACCTGTCGTAATGTTGGGGAGTATTCATTCCTTGTTCAAGGCCACATAGGAACCTTGATGCACCGATGCAACAAAATGTTAGGGGACGGGGCCACCCGCATCCCCCTTTTAAAACCCAATCGCCGCGGCTTGGGGGCATTTTAGAATTATACCTGATTATGGCATGATACTTGCTTAGTAAATATAGAAGATACGCGATGAGTTGTCGGGAGATCAGGGGTTAAGGGGAGTGATTTTTATTATTCTAAAGGATTTCCGGTGCCACAAATGCCAAAAGCTTTTAGGGAAGTACTTGGAATGCCGGCAGTTAGAAATCAAGTGCCCGCGCTGCGGGGCACAGAATAGTCTGCGTGACACAGCTGTATTTACGAAAATAATTAAGGATTCACTTACCGCCGTCAGTTCGATTTAATTGGAATCAACCCAACTACATATCGCTTTATAGTATCTGTTAGAGAGCCTTTGAGCCCCGCCAGACAAATACGTCTGCGGGGTTGTTTTTATCTTCAATAATAAGGAGGTGAATTGTTCCAGTCACGGTAGGACTCTAGTATTTTTAGCAGTCAATGAACGATTTAAGGAGGATGAGAGAATGTCGGATTTTGTACAGAAACTTGATATGAAGAGGGCGGATTATCCGAAGACTGTGCCTGTTACCGGATTTGGCGAGAGGAAGCCTGATTACAAAGGTATGGGCCGCAAACTGGACAACCCCTATGCCAAACTACGGGAAGTCGTGTGTGTTGCCGCAGCTCGTACCCCTTATGGTGTATTGGGCGGCAAGCTTAAAGAATATGATGCACCCCAGCTGGGCGCTCTGGCCATCAAGGAAGTTATGCGCCGGGTAGAGGGCAAGGTCAAAGGCGAAGATGTGGACTACGTGTACATGGGCGAAGTCGTCCCCGCCGGCGTAGGCCAAGTCCCCAGCCGCCAAGCCACCCTTTTGGCAGGTTTGCCGGAGTCGGTTCCTTCCATCACTATCAACAAAGTCTGTTCCTCCGGTTTAAAAACCGTTGACCTGGGCGTACAGCTGATCAAAGTCGGCCGGGCCGATATCGTTATCGCCGGCGGTATGGAAAGCATGACCAACTGCCCCTATTCGCTGCCCGATGAAAGATTTGGCGGCCGGATGGGATTACCTAATGGACGGCTGGTAGACTTGATGGTCTATGATGGCCTGTGGGATGCCTTCTATAACCGTCACATGGCTATACATGGTTCGGAAGTATCTGACGAATTTGGCATCACCCGGGAAGACATGGATTGGTGGGCATACCTTTCCCAAACTAGGGCTGTGGATGCAATGGAAAATGGCCGCCTCGACGACGAGATATTCCCGGTTGAAATCAAGAAGGGCAAAGAAATCATGGCCAAGGACGAAGGCCCTCGCCCCGGCACCACCATCGAAGCCCTTGCCAAGCTTCCTCCGGTATTCAATCACAAGAGCCCTGTAACCGGCGGCCCGGGCAGCGTTACAGCAGGTAATGCTCCGGGTGTCAACGATGGAGGCAGCGCAGTCATGCTCATGAGCCGTGAAAAGGCGGATGAGTTAGGATTGAAGCCGCTTTTCACCATCGTAGACTATGCCGAGGTATCCCAACAGACCAAGGATATAGCTACCGTTCCCGGCCTCTCCATCAAGAAGGTACTGGAACAGAACGGCCTTACTGCTGATGATATCAAGCTGGTGGAAGCCAACGAGGCCTTCGCAGCCGTGGTTCTGGTCAGCTGTATGAAGATCGTAGGCATGAGCAAGGAAGACATGATCAACAAGGTCAATGTCAACGGATCCGCTATAGCCTATGGACACCCGATCGGTTCTTCCGGGGCTCGGATCCTGATGACCCTCGGCTACGAATTAAAACGCCGCGGCGGCGGGTACGGCGTATGTGGAATCTGCTCCGGCCACGCTCAAGGCGATTCTATGCTGATATATGTTGAGCCATAAAACACCGATTCGATAACATCAAATCATTGTGAGGAGGAAGGAAATATGGAAATCAAAAAGGTAATGGTCATCGGTGCGGGCCAGATGGGCGGGGGCATAGCTCAAGTTTCAGCCCAGGCTGGTTTTGAGACTGTTCAATATGACATCAACATGGAATTGGTCGACAAGGGCATTGCTCTCATCAAAAAGAACCTGGGCCGTGATGTTGAAAAAGGCAAACGCACCCAGGAAGATATGGATGCCATTCTAGCCAGGATCAAACCCTCGGTCAGTCTGGAAGATGCCGCTGACTGCGACCTGATCGTAGAAGCCATTGTCGAAAACTTCGATATCAAGAAAAAGGTGTTTGAGGAATTGGACCGGATCGCTCCTCCCCATGCGATTCTGGCCAGCAATACATCCTCCCTGCCTATTACCCAGATAGCGGCCTGCACCAAACGCCCCGGTCAGGTAATCGGTATGCACTTCATGAATCCAGTTCCAGTAATGAAACTGGTGGAAGTAATCCGCGGACTGGCTACCACCGATGATGTCTATAACACCATCGAGGAAGCCTCCATCAAGATGGGCAAAACCCCGGTTTGGTGTAAGGACGTTCCTGGCTTCATCTCCAACCGCGTTCTGCAGGTGATGATCAACGAGGCGCTGTGGGAGCTCTATGAAGGTGTTGCTCCAGCCGAGAATATCGACAATATCATGAAGCTGGGCATGAACCATCCCATGGGTCCCTGTGCACTGGCCGACCTCATTGGATTGGATACCGTGCTAGCGATTCTCAATGTAATGTACACCGGCTATGGTGATCCCAAATACCGTCCCTCCCCTCTCCTGAAGCAATATGTGCAAGCCGGATGGCTGGGACGCAAAACCGGCAAGGGTATATTCGACTACAGCAAATAGGTCCATGAAGTCTAGGCCAAGGGAGGGATAGAAATGGAATTCGCCAATGTGTTGCTGGATAAGATCGACAACATCGCTATTCTGACCATCAACCGCCCCAAGGCGCTAAACGCACTAAATAGGGACACTTTGTTGGACATTAAAGCGGCGGTCGAGGTTTTCCGGGATGATCCGCAAGCTGATGTGATGATAATCAAAGGCGCCGGCGACAAATCGTTTGTCGCCGGGGCGGACATAACCTATATGCTGAATATCAACGCCATGCAGGCCAGGGAATTTGGCTTGTTGGGTCAGAGTGTCTTCTCACTGATCGAAACCATCGAGAAACCAGTAATAGCTGCCATCAATGGTTTTGCCCTCGGCGGCGGGTGTGAATTGGCTATGGCCTGTGATTTCCGCATCTGCTCCGACAAGAGTAAATTCGGCCAACCCGAGGTGGGACTGGGAGTTACCCCCGGCTTCGGCGGTACCCAGCGCCTGCCACGACTGGTGGGCACGGGAATGGCCAAACAACTTCTGTACAGCGCTGACATAATTGAAGCCGATGAAGCACTGCGAATCGGTTTGGTCAACGCGGTAGTCGAAGCCGACGCCCTGATGGATTATGTTATGAAACTGGCTCAACGGATCGCCTCCAAGGGGCAAATTTCGGTACGTCTGTGTAAAGTGGCGGTTAACGAGGGTATGCAAGCCGACATTAACCGGGCGATGACCATAGAAGCTGATGTTTTTGGTCTCTGTTTCGCTACGGATGATCAAAAGGAAGGCATGAGCGCCTTCGTAGAAAAACGCAAAGCCACATTTACCGGTAAATAGAAAGGAGCTGGAAAATAGATGGATTTTAGTTTAAGTGAAGAGTCATTAATGATGCGGGATATGTTCCGCAAGTTTTCCAAGAACGAGGTAGAACCGCTGGCTGCGGAAATCGACCGCACCCATCGATTCCCGATGGAAACCTTCCAGAAAATGGCTGGACTTGGCCTGTGCGGTCTTCCCATTCCTGAAGAATGGGGCGGAGCCGGGGCTACTTATCTGGACTTCGCCATATTTGTGGAAGAGTTGGCCAAATGCTGCGCTTCCACAGCAGTTATTATGAGCGTTCACACTGGTCTGGGCTGCATGAGCACTTGGCTCTATGGCGGCCAGCGGGTCAAGGAAAAATATCTTAGAGCTTTGGCCTCCGGAGAGATCGTAGGAGCCTATGCGTTAACCGAACCCAATGCCGGTTCCGATGCTGCCTCCATCAAATGCAAAGCCGAGGACAAGGGAGACTATTTCCTGGTCAATGGCAGTAAAATATTTATAACCAATGGCGGAATCGCCACCACCTATTGCACTTTCGTCAAGACCGATCCCACTCAGGGACCTGGTAAAGGAATAACCTGCCTGCAGATCGAGAAGGACACCCCCGGTTTCACTATGAGCAAACCAGTCCAAAAGATGGGCATGAACGGCTCACCCACTGTCGAACTCTATTTCGAAGATGTCAAAGTACCCAAAGAAAACATGCTCGGCGTTCAAAACGACGGGTTCCAGGTGGCCATGGGCCTCCTTGCCGGTGGACGGATCACTATAGCCGCCCAGGGATTAGGCATCGGAGAAGGGGCTCTGGAGTTCACCAACCAGTACATCAAAGAAAGACAACAATTCGGCAAACCTTTGGCAGCCAATCAAGGGGTTCAGTTTATGGTGGCTGATATGGCCACTGCCCTGGATGCGGCTCAGCTGTTGGTATATCGGGCTGCCTGGCTGAAGGACAACAAGTTGCCTCACAACAAAGAGGCATCCATGGCCAAGAAGTTTGCCACAGACACCAGCATGGAAGTTTGCACCAATTGCGTGCAGTTGATGGGCGGTTACGGTTACTGCAACGAGTTCCCGATTGAGCGCATGATGCGCGACGTCAAGATCACCCAGATTTACGAGGGTTCCAACCAGATCCAACGCATGATTATCGGTCGTGAAGTAATCGGCAAATGGTAATCAGATTCCAACAGTCTCGAGTCAGCGATTTTCACCCGGGAGATCGAACCCAGAACGAGGTCCTAAGTTGTTATCCAACACGAACTTCAGGTAGACCCCCAAAAATAATGGAGGAGGTAGATCAATGGGTAAGATTAACAAGATAACCCTAAAAGAAGCTGCCGGGCTAATCAAAGACGGCGACATGCTGTCGTTCAGCGGCTTCACAATTTGGCGCCGCCCGATGGCTCTGATCTATGAATTGGTGCGTCAGGGTAAAAAGGATCTGCACTTGTTTGAAGTCAACGGTGGTACTCATACCGAGATACTGGCAGGCGCAGGCTGTGTGAAAATCTGGGAATCCTGCTGGGTAGGACACGAACTCTATGGTAAATTAGGTGAATCCGTAGCCCGGGGACAGGTTGAAGGTTCTATTCTAGTTGAAGATTACTCCCATGCCCAGTGTGTTGCCCGACTACTGGCTGGCGCTTATGGTCTTCCCTTCTTCCCCACCGCTTTGTCCATGGGTACCGATATACTGAATCCCAAGTTCGACATGCTCGGCAAAGCCGGCCTGCGGGATGGCTCTAATCCCAAAATACCGTTGAAAAAATACGACACTATACCTGACCCCATGTACGATATGGGCAATATCCTGCTGATGCCAGCCGCCAATCCCGATTGGGCTTTAGTATACGCCCAACAGGTTGGGGACGAGGGCACTGTCCGGGTTCTGGCCCAAACTTATGTGGATCTGGAAGTTATAAAGGCAGCCAAGAAGGTTATCGTCATCGCTGAAGAGATCGTCCCGGACAGCTACTTGAGAGATGAGCCTGCGCTGAACATTGCTCCTGGTTACGCCATCGATTACGTCATCGAACAGCCATTCGGTGCACATCCTACTGGCTCCCAGTTCTTCTATGACGTCGATGCCGATTTTATCAGAGCTTTCTATCAGGCTTCCAAGAGTGCCGACGGGTACAAGAAATTTGCCGATGAGTGGATCTTTGGGGTGGATGGATTTGATGAATACCTGGAAAAACTAGGGGTAAATCGGCTCCTGAAACTGAAAGCCAATAGTGTCATGGGCTATTCGACTACTATGAAAAGGGGGACGAGGTAGATGACTGCAAAAAACTATGCGGAAAACTACAAAGGCGCTGATTTGCTAGCAGTAGCTGCGGCCAGAGAAGTGCAGGACGGTGACATCGTTTTCGCCGGCACCGGTCTGCCCATGCTGGCCATAGCATTGGCCCAGATTACCAACGCCCCCAATGCAGTGTGTATATACGAAGCCGGCAGCATTGACGGCAGGCCCAAAGACCTGCCCGCTTCGGTAGGTGACGCCCGCTGCGCTACCCAATCATCAGTTGCTGCTGGTCTGACCGAAGCATTCTACGGCCAGCTCCACAGCGGTTATGTAGATCTGGCCTTCCTGGGCGGAGCCGAGATCGACAAGTATGGTAATGTCAATACTACTGTGGTGGGAGATTATGCAGCTCCTAAGAAACGTTTCACCGGCAGCGGCGGCAATCCTGATATCAACTCTTTTGCTAGAAGAACCGTCTTCATCATGGTTCAGGAAAAACGCCGCTTTAAGGAGCATGTGGATTACATCACCTCTCCTGGCTGGCGTATTCCTGAATGGCCCTCTGGAGAGATGAAATCCAAGAAGGAAGTATACGGAAAGTTTTTCAATGGCGGGCTCTCAGCGGTTATCACCAATATGGCAGTGTTCCGCTTCGACGAAGACGGGATTATGTACCTGGATACGGTTCATCCCGGATTTACTCCCGAGCAGGTAAAGGAAAACTGCGAATTCGATCTGAACATCTCCAGGTGCAGAGGTGTGACTGAAAGGCCAACCGTTGAAGAAATTGAGCTTCTGTATAAGGTGGTCGATAAAGACGGTATATTCCTTCCCTAAACGGGATTATGCTACGCGGAATGAATTAGCGGCATAGCGATAACAAGCCCGTTACCTGTGCGCAGTACCATAATAATCTTGGGTAACACCTCCCCTTCCTATATGCCCTGGCATTCTTGCCAGGGCTCTTTTATTAGAGGAATCGAAGGAATTCTCTCGAATAAAAGAAAAGGACCTGGAATTTCTTGGTCCAACAACCACTAGAATGGAGGGAGTTTATGAGTTTACCACTGGAAGGAATTAGGGTTTTGGACTTGTCCAGATACCTACCTGGGCCTTTTTGCACCCAGATACTGGCAGATTTTGGAGCGGAGGTCATCAAGGTTGAAGATCCCCGAGGGGGTGACCTGGGGCGCACCCTGACGCCGTGTATCGAGGGGGAGAGTGCTCGTTTTCCTACTGTAAACCGCAATAAGAAAAGCATTACCCTGGATCTCAAGCAGTCTTCAGGCAAGGATATCTTCAGGAAACTGGTCACCAACGCCGATGTGGTGGTCGACCAGTTCCGGCCCGGCGTCATGAAGAAGATGGGCTTGGATTATGATGCCTTAAAGACTGTGAATAAGGGCATCATATATTGCGCCATAACTGGATACGGATGCACCGGGCCTCTAAAGGATGCTGCCGGCCATGACCTGAATTATCTTAGCTTGGCCGGAGTTACCGGATTAACCGGAGTTTATAAAGGGCGCCCGGCCATGTCGGGAGCACAGATAGCTGATATCGCCGGAGGTACCCTTTATTCGGTCATCGCCATCCTGTTGGCCTTGGCCAGCCGTGAAAAAACCGGGGAAGGCCAGTTTTGCGATGTGGCCATGCTGGATTGCTCCATAAGTCTGCTGGCCTATACGCTGGGCGAGTGGGCCGGCTGGGGCAGATTGCCGGAGATGGGCAACGACGTGCTGACAGGAGGTTACGCCTGCTATAACGTTTATGAGACCAAGGACGGTAAACATGTCAGCCTTGGGGCGGTGGAAGATAAATTCTGGGCCCAGTTCTGCCAGAAGCTGGACCGGGCTGAATATGTTAAGCCCCAGTGGAATCCCGATCTTCAGGCGGATATTCAGTCTGACATCCGGGAAATAATGCTGACCAAGACCAGAGACGAGTGGGTGGAATTCTTCGCCAACGATGACATCTGCTTCACTCCGGTTCTGACAATGGAAGAGATGTGCAACCATCCCCAGGTGGCGGCACGGGACATGATCCTTAAACTGGCCAACTTCAAGGGTTCAGGGCGGGAGATCCCCCTGACCGGAGTTCCTATCAAGTTATCAGGGACCCCGGGGGCAGCCAAACTTGAGTTCCCAGCCCTGGGACAGGATACGGAAGCAATTCTCAGGAAAATCGGGTACTCGGACCAACAAGTTGCGGAGTTCAGGCAAAAAGGGATAATATAACCAGATAATGTCACTTTTTTTAAACGTTAAGCCTACATTCGGATAGCCAGGCCATGTGCCTGGCTATCTCTAATTGGACCCACAACGCCAGTGATAAATGGAGCTGAAGAGCCGGCACTTGTAGGAGAACCCGCAAATGATTGCTCCTCCCCTCTGCATATTTTTAAATACTAGACCACCCATGTCAGGGATGAGTGGTTTTCTCTGTTCGCTTGATTATTTTTTTGGCTGCTTCTGGAAAGGGGCTTGAATAATCAAAACTACAGGCATAGAATTGACGGTAATGAAAACGTTCGGTTTGGACTGTTGCAGCAATTGCATAGGGGAGGGTTACAAATGGAGAAAAACTGGGATTGCCTGGATTGTCAGGCTTGCACGGTTTGTGCCCGTACGGATAGCGAATGCGGCATCTATCGCGAGTATTATGGTTATGAAATACCCCAGTCAGTAGTCGAAGAATCCGTTAAAAAAGTGGATGCAGCCTAGGTTGTGTAGGATGCCCACTGAAACTGATAAATAGCCTGTTTGTTATTTACCAGTCTCGTAAAACACAGTCGAGCCAGATTTGGCGGCTCCGAGACGAGGACTCACTATCAAGAATAATGTCTGTAGTCAGCTGAAGCCAAAACCAACAAACAAAAGATAGAGAAAAGCAATTGCTGCAACAGTTACCCAAGAGAGCGCTGTCCGTAAGATCGACAGCGCTCTCGTCTTTGGTTACAGGGCTGTATCAAGTTGCAGGGGAGCGGCCTTCACCCCCATTAGATTGGCAGCAATTCTAAATGGTCTTCCCCAAGTGGTTCAACCTAAAGTATGAAACGGCTTAAATCCTCGTCCTGCACAATTGTGCTTAACCTGGTCTCGACATAGTTACGGTCGATAACGATCTCCTGCCCCGACATATAAGCAGCTTCAAAAAGCAAATCCTCCAGGACTTTCTCCATGATTGTATGCAGCCGCCGGGCCCCGATATTTTCAGTTCGGGCATTGACTTCGTAGGCGATCTCGGCAATATACTCGACCGCTTCGTCGGCGAAATGCACAGCCAGCCCTTCCGTGCCTAATAAGGCCGTATATTGCTTTAAGAGTGAATTATGGGGTTCCCGCAATATTCGCACCAGATCTTCCTTTTTTAAATTTTCCAATTCCACCCGGATCGGAAAACGGCCCTGCAGTTCTGGAATCAAATCCGATGGCTTGCTGACATGGAAGGCTCCCGCGGCTATGAAAAGAATGTGGTCGGTTTTGACCGGCCCATATTTGGTGATTACCGTGGAACCTTCGATAATAGGGAGTATATCGCGTTGCACCCCGCCCCGCGAGACATCGGGACCATAGGAACCCTCTTTGCTGGCGATCTTGTCGATCTCATCCAGGAAAACCAATCCATCCTGCTCCACCCGCCTAATGGCCTCGCGGTTGGCTTCATCGGTATCGATGAGCCGCATCGCCTCCTCATGGCTCAGGATCTCGCGGGCTTCTTTGACTTTTAACTTGCGCTTCTTGCTGGACTTGGGCAACAGCCCTCCCAACATGTCCTGGAAATTGACCCCCATTTCCTCAACACCCGAACCTGAGATGATCTCCATGAACGAGTTGTTCCTTTCCTCAACGTCTATTTCGACTATCTCATCCTCAAGTTCCTTGCGGGCCAGTTTCCGGCGGATGATTTCTCTTTGGTTCTCAGCTTCCTTCAACTGGCGCTGGAAATCCTCATTATCGCGGGGGTTATGCTGTACCTGCCCCATCAGGAATTCCAACGGGTTTTTATTATAAGCAGTCGGTTTGGCAGGCAGGGGATACAAGTAGTCAATCAGTCTTTCCTCAGCCAAAGCCGCTCCCTTTTCCCGGACCTCGTCCATTTTTTCCTGTTTCACCATCCGCAAGGCGGTCTCTACTAAATCCCGGATCATGGAATCGACGTCCCGCCCCACGTAACCGACTTCCGTGAACTTACTAGCCTCCACCTTAATAAACGGGGCTTTGACCAGTTTGGCCAGCCTTCGCGCAATCTCCGTCTTGCCTACCCCGGTGGAGCCTATCATAATAATGTTCTTCGGATATATCTCCTCGCTCAATTCCTGGGGCAGCATCTTGCGTCGGTACCGGTTACGCAAAGCGATGGCCACTGCTTTTTTGGCTTCTTGCTGCCCTACGATGTATTTGTCCAGTGCCTCCACTATTTCTTTCGGTGTAAGATTATGCAAGACAAAATCTCCTTTTAGTCATTCTATTCAACTACCTCCACGGTAATATGGTCGTTGGTATATACGCATATTTCCCCGGCGATCTTCATTGCTTCATGAGCTATCTCTGCCGCCGATAAATCAGTAAAACGGGCCAAGGCCCGAGCTGCTGCCAGAGCGTAGGAACCGCCTGAACCGATGGCGGTGATACCATCGTCCGGTTCGATCACCTCGCCATTACCCGACACTATGAACATCTTCTCCCGGTCGGCCACGATGAGCAGGGCTTCCAACTTGCGCAGAATCCTGTCCGTACGCCATTCCTTGGCTATCTCCACCGCTGCCCGGGTTAGATTGCCCCCGGTGGCTTTGAGCTTCTCCTCGAACTTGGCGAACAATGTGAAGGCATCGGCTACTGAACCAGCAAATCCGGCCACAACCTTCCCTTCATAAATCTTCCTGATCTTGACCGCATTATTCTTCATAACTACATTCTGGCCGAAGGTCACCTGACCATCTCCGGCTATAGCCATCTGGCCGTCCTTTTTCACTGCTACAATGGTTGTTCCTTCAAACACCTGGCCTCACCTCCGCGGATGATTTTCTTCATGAATAGTCTTTAATCTGTCTTTGGTCACATGAGTATAGATCTGTGTAGTGGATAGTTTAACATGTCCGAGCAACTCTTGCACCGAGCGCAGGTCAGCACCGTTATTCAGGAGATGGGTGGCAAACGTATGTCTCAGGGTGTGGGGAGTAACCTTTTGATGTATGGCCAGCTGCTCCACGTATTTATTGAGAATATTGCGGATGCTGCGGGCAGTCAAACGACCGCCTGATTTATTCAGGAAAAGGGCCGGGGTGTTTTGACTACTACGGGAAAGCAGGACTGGCCTTCCCTTATCCAGGTAAGCCGCAATAGCCCGCTTGCACTTGGCTCCCATCGGTGCCATGCGTTGCTTGCGGCCCTTACCCATAATCATGATCCAGCCTTCCTTGCAATCCAGGTCGTCGATGTTGATACCTACCAACTCACTCACCCGGACCCCGGCTGCATACAGGGTCTCGAGAATAGCCTTGTCTCTTAAGCCTGACGGGCTTTTGGTATCAGGGGCTGCAATGAGCATACGCATCTCCATGGGGTAGAGGAAGCGGGGTAGTCTCTTCTCCTGCCGGGGGGTGGAGACATTCGTAATAGGGTTGCCGGCCAGCAGGTTTTCCCGGCACAGGTATTTGACAAATGAGCGTAGGGCAGCCATCTTGCGGGCTATGGTAGCCCGACTCAAATCATGATTGAACATCTGGACTATGTACTCCCGGGCGGATAAATTGGTAACCGCGGAGACTGATAGGGCCGTTTTTTCAAGACCATGAAAACCAGCCAGGAAATCCAAATACTGATCCAGGTCGGTCTGATACCCGATCAGGGTCAATGGGGAGGCACTCTTTTCCACGCGGAGATAAGCCAAAAATGAAGGGATTTCATTGGCCAGCAAGGTGTTTAATTCAGGTTCTGTGGTCATGGTGTCCTCCAAACCTCTCATGCTTCTGTATCCGGAAGCCCGGCCTGGCTGAGAAATTCCATCATCTTTTGACCTGACCGGGTGGCATAAGCCTCATATCGTTTCTTCTTATCCTTCACTGGCATCTCCAGTGGAGGCAGAATGCCAAAATTGGCGTTGACGGGCTGAAAGTCAGTCTGGGTGGGATCGGTTATAAAAGCCAGCAAGGCCCCCATCATGGTGTTTGGATCCATCCTTAAGGGCGCATTGCCCCGGCAGCGGCGCAGTGCATTGACTCCAGCCAGGATCCCCGTAGCGGCTGATTCCATGTATCCCTCCACTCCCGTGATCTGCCCGGCAAAAAACCAATTGGGGTTCTGTCTTAACTGCAAGGTGCACAGCAAAACCCGGGGGCTGTTTATGTAGGTATTACGATGCATGACTCCGTATCTTACAAATTCCGCATTCGCCAGCCCCGGTATCAAGCGAAAAATCCGGTCCTGTTCGCCCCATTTGAGCCGGGTCTGAAACCCGACAAGGCCAAGGACCGTACCTTCTTTATTCTCTTGCCGCAGTTGGACCACCGCCCAGGCCCGCTGGCCGGTGCGCGGATCTATCAGACCCACCGGCCGCAGGGGGCCGAATCTGAGAGTGTCCAGGCCCCGGCGGCCCATGACTTCTATGGGCATACAACCCGAGAAAAAGAGGTTCTTGTCAATACTATGACCCTCGGCAATATCCGCTTGTACCAGTTCCTGGTAAAAGTGCTCATATTCGTCCCGGCTCATGGGGCAATTGTAATAATCGCTGTCACCCTTGCCGTAGCGAGAGGCCTTAAATATCCTCTCCATATCCAAACTCTCCAAGGTAACGCTGGGGGCGACCGCATCATAGAAAAACAGGTTCTTTTCACCGGTGATCCGGCTCAATTCCCGGTACAATGCATCCGAAGTGAGCGGGCCGGTTGCTATTATGCAGACCTCATCGGCGGGCGGGGCCTCCACCTCCTGGCGGATGATTTCAATGTTGGGGTGGTTTTCTATCCGTTCGGAAACCAGCTGCGCGAAGTATTCCCGATCGACGGCTAGAGCCGATCCGGCTGGAACCCTGGCCTGTTCCGCACATTCCAGGATCAGTGACCCCAAGGTCCGCATTTCCTTCTTAAGCAATCCTTGGGCTGTGGCTGGCAGGTCCGATTTCAGTGAATTGCTGCAAACCAGCTCCGCCAGATGCGCCGAGCGGTGAACCGGGGTCATCCGTACCGGTCTCATTTCATAGAGTCTTATCCTCATACCAGCCTGGGCCGCATGGTAGGCCGCTTCGCAGCCAGCCAGGCCGCCGCCGATCACGTTAATGGGCGACAACATGTTCCCTCGATTCGGATCGATGCTTGCATTCCGGATTCTGACAGACCGCTTGTGAACCTTGCTTGTTGTATTTCTCCACCATCGCATCGCCACAGATCGGGCATTTCTCTCCGGTGGGTTTGTTCCAGGAGCGGAAGTTGCATTCCGGGTAGTTCTTGCATCCGTAGTACCTTCGCCCTTTTTTCGATTTTAGGGCCAATACCGGTCCGCTGCATATTGGGCAGTTCACTCCTGCCTCTTCGTTGATGGACTCAGTATAGCGGCAATCCGGGAATCCAGAACAAGCTATAAACTTGCCAAAGCGGCCGTGCTTGATGAGCAAGGGCTTGCCGCACTGAGGACATTCCTTACCGGCATCCTCGTCTTTTATTTCCACCTTTTCTATAAGGTCCTGGGCCTTTTCAAGATCGGCATTGAATGGATCGTAAAAATCCCTGATTACTTCCTTCCAGTTCATTTTGCCTTCTTCGACCAAATCCAGTTCTTCTTCCATACGAGCCGTAAAACCAATATCCACGATGTTGCCGAAGTGCTGGGTAAGCAGATCCACTACTATGTAACCAAGTTCGGTAGGTACAAATTGCTTATTCTGCCGTTCTACATAACTCCGCTTGATTATGGTCTCGATGATAGGCGCATAAGTGCTGGGGCGACCAATATTCTTCTCTTCCAGGAGTTTCACCAAGCTGGCATCGGTATAGCGGGGCGGCGGTTGGGTAAAGTGCTGCTCGGGGATTAGTTTTTCCAATTGCAGAGGCTGCCCATCCTCCATATCGGGGATGGGGTTTCTGACCTCATCCTCCTCATCTTTATATACCTTTTTATACCCAGGGAACTTCAGTTGGGATGAACTGGCCCGCAAACCGTACTCTCCCGCGTTGATCTCGGCCTTGACCGTATCATAGCGGGCCGCCGCCATCTGGCTGGCCACAAAACGCTCCCATATCAACTTATAAAGGCGATATTGGTCGCGGCTGAGATACTGTTTAATACTGTCGGGGGTACGGATCACCGATGACGGCCGGATGGCTTCATGAGCATCTTGAGCTGATTTGCGGCTCTTATATTGATTCGGAGTATGAGGAGCAAAAGAATCCCCATATTCGGCTTTGATGAAATCCAGTGCCTCCGCCTGGGCCGTATTGGCAATCCGGGTAGAATCGGTACGCAGATAGGTGATCAACCCGACCGCGCCCTTTTTGCCTAATTCCAAACCCTCATACATTTCCTGGGCTACCCGCATGGTTCGGCTGGGGGAAAAGCCTAATCTCCTCGAAGCCTCTTGCTGCAGGGTACTGGTTGTGAAAGGTGGTTTGGGCCGTATTTGTTTTTCCTTTTTTTCAAGGCTCTTTAAAATATACTCCGCACCTTGCAGGTAATCGGCCACCTTTTGCTGTTCGCTGGCGTTCTTGATTTCCAGTTTGCGTCCCCGGTAGGAAAGCAGGTTGGCGCTGAATTGACTGCTGCCATCTTTAGATAGAAGAACCTCAATGGTCCAGTATTCTTCTGGTTTAAAATCCTGAATCTCCTTCTCCCGTTCGCAGATAACCTTGACCACCACCGATTGCACCCGCCCGGCACTGAGCCCTTTGCGAACCTTGCTCCATAACAAGGGGCTAAGGTTGTATCCCACCAGACGATCCAAAACCCGCCGGGCCTGCTGGGCATTAACCAGGTTGACATCAACCGGCCGGGAGTTCTTGATAGCCCTTTTGATAGCCTCGGAAGTTATCTCATTGAACTCTATCCGGCACTTGGAGCCCTCGGGAATATTGATGAAGTTCTGCAGATGCCAGGCGATGGCCTCTCCTTCGCGGTCAGGGTCGGTAGCCAGCAGTACCCGGGAGGATTTCTTGGCCTCATTCCTTATTTCCTTAAGAATCTCCCCCTTACCGCGGATGGTAATGTATTGGGGTTCAAAATTGTTGTTGACATCTATACCCAGCTTGCTCTTGGGCAAATCCCTTATGTGTCCGACACTTGCTTTCACGCGGTAGTTCTTGCCTAAAAATTTGGCTATGGTCTTCGCCTTGGCGGCGGACTCGACGATCACCAGAGTATGGTCGGCCAAAATATCACCTCGTTAGATTTTTGTTGCTCTATATACATACATATGTGAAAAGTAATTTATGTCTGACCTTAAACCTTCACATAGTAATTACCCGGCATAGCTCTAATTATTCCCTCCAATTCCAGTTTCAAAAGCGCTGCACTGAGCTTCCCGACACCTAACCGGGACAGCTGGACCAATCTATCGAAATGGACCGTGTCATGAGCTAGAGCCTCCAGAACTGCTGCTTCGTCGCTGTCTGCAGGAAAAGCCAAAACGCCCTGTTGAGACGCCGGATTTACGGCTACATCCATCCCGTATTCATGTAGAATATCATCCAGGCTGTTCACCAAGCAAGCTCCCTGTTTAATTAAGTTATTGGTGCCCATGCTGTTCTGGCTGTTAATGGGGCCTGGTATGGCAAAAACATCGCGTCCTTGTTCCAGAGCAAAATCGGCTGTGATCAAGGCTCCGCTCCGTTGCTTAGCCTCTACTACCAGCACCCCCCGTGATAATCCAGATATGGTGCGATTGCGGGCTGGAAAATTACCCGATTCGGGCTTGGTACCGGGTGCAAACTCGCTGATTACAATTCCATTGTCGACTATCTGCTGGTATAGCTTGCGGTTTTCCCGCGGATATATTACATCTATGCCGCTGCCCAATACGGCAGCCGTTTTACCGCCCGCTTCCAGAGCTCCCCGGTGGGCCTCGGTGTCGATGCCTCTGGCCATACCGCTGACAACAACTACCCCCTGCCCGGCCAATTCCCGGCCGAACCGGAAAGCTTGCGTCCGGCCATAACTGGTTGCTACCCGGGAGCCAACCACAGCCAGGCAGAATTCATTTAAAATATGGAGGTCACCCCGATAGTAAAAAAGATAGGGCGGATCTGCTGTATTCCGCAGCAGCTCTGGATATTCATCGTCCTCCACGCAGCATACTTCAATGCCGTCACGTTGCAGTCGTTCATAAAGGCTGACAGGATCATTATGCTGGCGGGCCTGAACGATGCCGGCGCAAGCCGCTGCGGGCAGGGACCAAGTCTTCCACAAGCGGTCATCACCTTCCAAGCAAGCCCGGAAACTCCCCGCTTGCTGTCTGATCCTGGCCAGGGTCTTATGCCCGATACCCGGTATGCTGTGTATAAAACACAGACAGGCCATTTCCTCTCGTTGCATAGTTACCGCGCTCCATTTGCTTAGATCAATAACAGCATAATAACACAAATGGAAATTTTATACATCATCTGGCAAGTCCCTAAAGCAATTGATATCACAAAATCCGGGACTATGCAAGATTATGCCGCCCCGGCTGGCATTCGAGGCAGGCCAGTCAGGCTTGACGAATCCGGGTAAATTATTGGCAGGGGGGTCTTAACCCCCATTGGCAGAATAATTATAGGTGCGGTTTATCTGGTTGGTGATCAGGCCTTGATATCAACAACCCCCATAGTCTGGTTGGCCCAAACATCCCATACCTTGATGGCTATCTGGCGAGACCGACCCGCTTCGACCCTAACCAGGATATCCAAAGTCAAGGGACCTTGAAACCTGTTTTTTTCTCTAATTACTTGGCAGCAGGAGTTAAAGATCCCCTGGTAATCCAGGTCAATCTCCCAGAATTCAATATAGTCGCTGCAATGCTGGCGTTGTAATTGGGGTTCAATATTGAATGGCCGATAATCATCGATGCCCAGGTCAACCAGTACGTATCCTTGGTCAAAGCTGCTCAGCCGGGGTTTCTTCAGGACAATTTCGCCGCCCGGCGGGCTTTCATACTGATCTGGGACAATTATCGTAAAGGGGCTGGAGCCATTTCTTATCAACCGATACATGGTGGTCTGCAATCCCAATGGGCTGTTGTCGCATAACAACCAGCGCCTTCCGGTTTGGTTGCACACTTCCGCCAGCGTGCCGGAACCGCTGAAGAAATCTGCTACCAGGCTGCCGGGCCGGGATGCCGCTTCCACCAGCCGCTTCAGCAGCTGCTTCGGTTTTTGGGTTGGATACTTGAGGTTCTCATGGGCAGTAGGGCTCAGGATTTTGTTGATGTCGGTCCACCAATCCTGCATCAAAGCTCCATCCTGATGGAGCTGGTAACGATCTCCTTTGACTCTGGTCAATCCTCGCTCCACTGTCCCTTGGGTATAGGGGCGATACTGGGGATTATAGATGTATTCGGGAGTTCGCGCATACCACAGGATTGAATCATGTTTGCGATGAAAGTGACGCCGTGAATTCCCCCCTCCCCCAAAACACCAGGCAATCTCGTTGATGAAATGGTCCATCCCGAAGATCTCGTCCAGAAGCACTCGCACATAATGACTAGCATGCCAATCAACATGGACGAAGATGCTCCCCTCCTCGGAGAGCATTTCCTTCATTGCCGCCAGGCGGGGGTACAGCATATCCAGGTAGGAAGTCAGTCCTGCCGTCCAGCGGTCATGGAAAGCCGGCCTTACCACTGGGTGCTGGTCTGGGCCGGACCCAATGTTAATGGATGAATTATAGGCTATATCGGTCATGTAAGGAGGGTCAATGTAGATCAAATCTACACGGGGGTATCCCGCCCACAGCGAAGGGTTGCGCATAAAAGCCAAGTTATCGCCCAGGCAAAAGGTGTTTTGGATGGCCTCGGGGGGCGCAAATATCTCTGCTTGTTGATAATAGGACTGAGTACCGATAATAGGGTTGATATTTACCCGCTCCAGCTCACGGAATTCCGGGATAGGTTCACTATGATTCCTATCTTTGCTTTCCCAGGTGAGTTCGATCAGTTTCTGCTCCTGCATGGCATCACCGGCTTTTTGTGCCAGTTTACCACAACAAAAAAGTCCTGTCTTCACAGGACCAACCTATTAACCAGCTATTCTTCCATTAGCGTGGCTATTGACAACTGGAACTGGCATCCATAAATATCAGGTTGTCATAGGTAAAGGCTTTGGTGCTTTGCCAGGCATTGACCGTCAAAGGCACCATAAGGGCCAATATTACGGCGATCAATATTACCGCCAACAGATTGCGATTCTGCATCCTGCCCCCTCCTAGATCTACACATATTTCTTCAGCTGTTTAAGGGCCGCTTTTTCCAACCTTGACACTTGGGCTTGGGAGATGCCTATCTCGTCTGCGACTTCCATCTGGGTCTTGCCGTTGAAGAACCGCAGGGATACGATATGTTTCTCCCGCTCATTGAGTTTCTTAAGAGCTTCGTTGATGGTAATAGACTCCAGCCATTGCGAATCATTATTCTTGTCGTCACTGATCTGATCCATAACCAGGATCGGATCACCACCGTCATTGTAGATGGGTTCAAATAGAGAGACCGGTTCCTGAATGGCGTCGAGGGCAAAAACCACCTCTTCCCGCGGCACATCAAGCTTCTCTGCCATCTGGGTTATGGTAGGTTCGGTGGAATTCTCGGCCAGAAGCCTTTCCCTAACCTGTAGGGCCTTATAAGCAATATCCCGCAGCGAGCGGGAAACCCGAACCGGATTGTTGTCGCGCAGGTAACGCCTTATCTCCCCGATGATCATCGGCACCGCATAGGTAGAGAATCGCACATTCTGACTCAGATCAAAATTGTCAATGGCTTTGATAAGACCGATACAACCGACTTGAAACAAGTCGTCCACATATTCCCCCCGGTTGTTGAAGCGCTGAATCACACTCAATACCAGGCGCAGATTGCCTTGAATCAGACATTCCCTGGCTTCGTTCTGGCCATTATGCATATTCTCAAACAGGATGCGCATCTCTTCATTCTTCAATACCGGCAGTTTTGATGTATTCACCCCGCAGATTTCAACCTTGGTTATCAAAAAGCCACCCCTTCTCTCCGTATTTGCTGCTGTTGGGGAAGAGCCATTTTATTTTTTCTATTCATTCAGGTTTGTTTTTAATTATTTACTTATATGCCACATCTTATTCTTGCCAGAAAAACGAAAAAGAGCCTTGACCAATGCTCTTCAATATTGCCAAAGAAAGCTGATCGCTATGCAAGACGCCCGTTCCTTACGCGCGTCTTGTACTCTTCAATCGCGGAATTCTATTGCCTGCCCCATGCCCTTTTTCAACGGTCTGCCCAGACCAGCACTTTTTTGGAGTGCTCTATTCAATCTTGCGTATTTCCCGGTTCAATCTCTTGAGGATCCTTTTCTCCAGGCGGCTGATGTAAGATTGAGAAATCCCCAGCAAGTCAGCTACCTCCTTCTGGGTCTTTTCGGCTCCATCATTTAATCCAAAACGCAGTCTGATGATAGTGTGTTCGCGCGGAGTAAGTTTGTGCATGGCCTGCCAAAGCAAAGATTTTTCCACTTCCCCTTCAATTTTTTTGTATATCATATCGCCTTCAGTACCCAATATGTCTGACAGGAGCAACTCGTTGCCATCCCAATCAATATTGAGTGGTTCGTCTAACGATACCTCAGCCCGGTTTTTTTGATTGCGGCGCAGGTACATCAGAATTTCATTCTCGATGCAGCGAGAAGCATAGGTGGCGAGCTTGATGTTTTTCTTGGGTTCAAAGGTATTGACTGCTTTTATTAAGCCAATGGTACCAATAGAAACCAGATCCTCGATGTTTATGCCGGTATTCTCAAATTTTTTGGCTATGTATACTACCAAACGCAGATTATGTTCGATAAGGCTGGTCTTTACTTCTTCGTCCCCCTGGTCCAAGCGAGCAATAAGACTGCTTTCCTCCTTCTCCTTCAGGGGCGGAGGCAGGATCTCGGTTGAACCGATATAGTGAACATAATCAGGCAATCGCCTCCGGATATACCACTTCACCAGAATTAGCTTCCAAGCAACCAGCTTCTCCCAAATATTCATTTATCATGCCTCCTATGCAGTCTGCAAGATTTCAGATGGAATCAACAATTGATAATTGTCTTCGATGGTCAACCGGTCCAGATATACACCAACTACCAGGTTTTTGTACAAGGCTGACGGCCAATCCGGATCGATTATGACCTGATCGCATCGGAACCCTACCATCATGCCGCTCTTCTGACCTATCGAAGAAAACGGGATCAAGCGCAGGCGATTTGCCCAACTGCTGTTGCTCAAGGCTTCGAGAAGATCATTCTGATCACGCATGTTCTCCAAGATGGCCCGGCAGTCGCGAGGAATACAATTCTTAAGCAATTCGTATTCTGCCACTACCACCGGCCGGCGGGTCAAAGGATCACGCAGATGGTTACCTGTATCCAGAAAACCCTCACCGCAACAAACCCTGTTCCCAAAATGAAGTTCTACCTTGTGTTTCAAGAGAGCCGGGATCAGCTTGCGAGCCAGGTACTTTTCTCCTTGATAGCCCACCACGACAGCGCCAAGAATACCTCCCAGGAGCCACCATAACCCTACTCCCTTGTCTCCCACCGCCTGGCTAAACTGGTAACCCAGTGCTACCGTAGCGCCAGCCGCCACGAAACTGACTCCGAAGAAAGCCAGCAAAGTCTTGCTGAAATCTGACCATCCTCGCGGGTGAAAGGCCAATATTACTATAAAAAGGGAGACAAATATCTTGGCCGGCCAGCTATACAAAGCATTCAGGTGAGGAAATAGATTTCCTACGCCATACATTGCCCCGAAGATGGCCACACCCGCAAAACGCAGGTAGTCGGTTTTTCTTCCCGCCAGTTTGGACGTGGACCACAGGATGATATAGTCCATTATGAAGTTCACCAGGAATGTTATATCGGCATAAACAACCGGTTGGTTCAACCAACTCACCTATCAATCCGATCAATCTGATACTCAACACAAACAGTGGGTCGTTCCATTTATATGGGTGCAGTTAAGATATATGTCTGCCAAATTATACTAGAATCCTATGCCATTAATTTGTTGTTTTAAGGATGCCCGGCAAAGCATCTTATCCCATTTATAGCCAATTTGCGGGCATTTTTTCTATCAGCGACTGCTGGTCGGGGCCAACCCGCCGCCCGGACGGATCAGGTGATAGAGGAGCTGTCCGAAACTCAATCGGGTAGGAGGTAGGTGATTAGTTCACCTACCGACCTCCCACAGCACCGTACGTACCGTTCGGTATACGGCGCTTCCAAAGTTTACACTTACTTAGCAGAGTAGCATTCCGTCAAACTGAGATATCCGGCACGTTTGAATCTCTCGTTGGGTAAGGCTCTTAATAAGATTGGGCTATGGGCAGTACGCCAATAGCCTTTTCTTGTGTTTGCCCACATCCATGCCTGTTCTTCCTGGATTCCTGAGCGCTTGAGGTTCTCGAAACGTGTGCGGATTCTCTTCCATCGTTTCCATGTCACCATCCGTATACGACTTCTAATCCATTCATCCAAGCCCTGTAGCAGGTTCTTGGCGTCCGCCAGTTTGAAGTAATTCATCCAGCCCCGTACCACTTGGTTCAGCCGGACTTTTCTGGCCTCAATTCCCATCCCGTTACTGCGTCCGGTGATTTCTCGGATTTTGTCCTTGAATTTCCGGACACTCTTGGGATGTATCCTCAGCCTTCCTTCTCCTTTGTGGATGTAGAAGCTGTACCCCAGATATTTGACCCTGTTCACATGCGTCACCTGTGTCTTCTCCCTGTTTACCTTCAGGAATAGCTTCCCTTCGATGTATGGGAGGATATGGCCCAGCGTGCGGTTGGCTGCCTTCTTGCTCTTGCAGAATATCAGCAGGTCATCTGCGTAACGCACAAAACGGTGTCCCCGCCTCTCCAGTTCCCGGTCGCATTCATTCAGCATGATGTTCCCAAGTAGTGGACTTAGTGGACCGCCTTGCGGTACTCCTTCCGGGCTGTCCTCAAACATCCCGCCCGCCATGACTCCCGCTCGCAGGAATTTATGGATGAGCGAGATTACTCGTCCATCCTTTATCGTTTCCGACAATATCTGGATGAGCCTGCTCTGGTTGACCGTGTCAAAATACCTTTCCAAATCCATATCAACTACGTATCTGTAGCCCTCTGTGATATTGGTCTGGCATCTTCTGAGCGCATCATGCGCACTTCTTCTCGGTCTGAATCCAAAGCTGTTGTCTGAGAATTGCTTTTCAAAGATTGGACTTAGGACTTGGCATATCGCTTGTTGGATTAGTCTGTCCACGACGGTTGGTATCCCTAGTTTCCTGGTTTTCCCGTTCTCTTTGGGTATTTCTACCCGGCGCACGGGTTTGGGACGGTAAATACCTTCCCGGATGGATTGTATGAGTTTCCCCTGGTTTTCTTTCAGGAAGGGTAGAAGTTCATCTACCTGCATACCGTCAATTCCACCCGCGCCTTTGTTCCTCTTTACCTGCTTGTAGGCGCGGTTCAGATTGTCTCTGCCCAGGATTTGCTCCAACAATCCTTCCCTCTGCTGGTTGGTGTCGGTGCTGTCGGTTTCAGTCATCTTCAGTGACCCGCACGCTTCTGCATTCTCTCTCTGTTCCGCAGATACCCTTTGCAGATAGCCTTCCGTTCGAAGTTGTCTGTGCTTTAGCTTGTCACTTTCAGTAACTTTCATGACCCACACCTCCTCTGGTTCAGCCCTTCCCTTTGCTTCTAGAAAGCTCCGGTACTATGGCCTCGGCTGACTTCTCACGACAAATCTTGTTTCAACCGGGCTTCTTACTCTGTTTCCGCCCGTCCGCGAGATCTCCCCGGGTAAGAACGCAGTCTTTCCTTCCATCCATCTGCCACATTTACACCGCAAGTTTCCGGATAGTTTTGGGCTTCAGTTTGTTAGGCAACCTCACCCAACTTTCGATGCCTTATGTGATTTCTGTTCGTCAGACCGGAAGTTTGCCGCCGGCTTCCTTCAGATTCCTCGTCACCGAGGACACCCTTGCCCTTGGCTATGTGCTTGGCACTATCAACCCGCACTAGGGACTTTCACCCATTAGACTGCGCCCATGCCGGGCGCACCTAAAAAAGCCAGCCTCTGCTTAGAGACTGGCTAGGGATTAGTCCGAATTTATCTGATGTCTGACTATTTCCGCTTTAACACGAAAGGAGGTATCTCCAAATCATTGCGATCCAGATAAGAGGGGGTCGGCCGGCCACCGGCCTGGCGGGGCTGGCGCTGAACCGGTTCACTGGTGGGCTGCAGCCGCGGGCCATCGAAGCCTGTAGCAATGACTGTCACTCTTACCTCATCTCCCAGCGATTCGTCCGTATTGGCTCCAAAGATGATGTTGGCTTCGGCATCGGCTGATTCATGTATGATCGCTGCTGCCTCCTGGATCTCGAACAAGGTCAAGTCCTCGCCACCGCTGATATTAAACAAAACTCCTTTGGCTCCCTCGATGGAGGTTTCCAGCAGCGGGCTTGAAATAGCCTGCCGGGCAGCTTCAGCCGCACGGTTCTCCCCTTTGGCCTGTCCTATTCCCATTAATGCGGAGCCGGTATTCTTCATCACCGTCTGTACATCGGCAAAATCACAGTTGATTAGACCAGGAATGGCGATAAGATCAGAAATGCCCTGAACGCCCTGGCGCAGGATGTCATCAGCTACCCGGAAAGCATCATTGACCGGGGTGTTCTTTTGTACTACCGCCAACAGCCGGTCATTGGGGATTGTGATAAGACTGTCCACTTCTTCCTTCAATGCCTGTATACCTTTTTCGGCTTGTTGATTTCTTTTTCGTCCCTCAAACAGGAAGGGCTTGGTTACTACTCCAACTGTTAAAGCCCCCAACCGTTTAGCCACCCGGGCAATGATGGGGGCACCACCGGTCCCGGTTCCCCCGCCCATTCCGGCCGTTACAAAAACCATGTCAGCGCCTTGCAGGGCGCGAACGATCTCATCTTCGCTCTCCTCCGCCGCTTTCATTCCGATTTCGGGATCGGCTCCAGCACCGAGGCCTTTGGTAAGTTTTCCCCCTACCTGGATCTTCTTCTCCGCTTTCGATAAAGCCAAAGCCTGGGAGTCGGTATTGACAGAAATAAATTCGACCCCTTTCAAATTAGCCTCGATCATCCTATTAATAGCGTTGCTTCCCCCGCCGCCAACACCTATAACCTTAATGTCAGCAAACTGCTCCATCTCTACATCGAAATCCAACGGCATGTTTTACCCTCCTCAAATTTAAGAAAATAAATCCTTTAACCAATAATTAATTCTGTCAACTATACCGGAAACTCCTGACGGTTTCTGGATCGACTCCGGATCCATATGTCTTAGTCCGCATATCAAGCCACCTAAAGCTACGGAATTTTGAGGCTGGCAGAATTCCGAACTGAGTCCTCTTATATTATCGGGTCTTCCCAATCGAACCGGTACATTAAAATAGTCTTCCATCACTGCCACAATACCCTGCAGTTGTGCTCCCCCGCCGGTAAAAACAATACCTCCGGCTAATTTGTCCAAGTCACAAGACTGCTGTAATTCAGTATAAATCATTTCCATCATTTCCAAAACCCGTGCAGAAATTATTTCCGCAACCAGTTTTTGGGGTACTTGTTTGGTTTCATTTCCTTGGATATTGTGAATTTCTATCATTACCTCGTCTGAGGCTAAATCGGGTGAGGCTAAGCCGAACTGTTCCTTGATGCGGGTTCCTTCCTCTATCGACGTTCTGAGCACAATGGCCAGATCCTTGTTAATATAGTCGCCGCCGACAGGCAGTACCGCCGTTGATCGAATTGTACCTTGGGAGAATATGCTGATCTCCGTAGTCCCGGCACCCATGTCTATCAGGGCTACCCCCATCTCTTTTTCGGCCGGTAATAAAACGGATTCGGCATTCAGCAATTGGTTATACACGGTTTCATCTATGGAAAGGTTGATACGCTGAGCGCTTCGCTGCAGATTCTGCATGGCTGCGGCAGCGGCGTAGATCACCAGGGCTTCGGCTTCCAGTCGGTTTCCTACCATCCCCACCGGATCCTTGACACCGTCATACCCGTCGATAATGTATTGCCTCTCTATTACCTGAACAATAGCCTTGTCCGGTGTCAATGAGATATTAGTAGCCGAACTCAAGACCCTTTCCTTGTCTTCTGCGGCAACCACGCTGTCCGGGTTTCCTACCGCAATCACCGCCCGGTTGTTGACCGCACCAATGCTTATGCTGGAGAAACCAGTAACCGTGCTCAGAATCTCTCTGCCGGTCATCCTCTCCAATTCATTCAGACAGTTATCAATGGAACGCGAGGTGCTTTCGATATCGATAATGTTTCCCTTACGAAGCCCAGCCGAGGGGATTCGGGCCATACCCAGTACCTGAACCTCCTGTTGATGGTTCATCACCCCTAGAGCCGCCTTCACCTCACAGGTACCGACATCCAAACCTACTGCTATGTTGCGTTTGTTAATTTTAAAGCACTCCTCACACGGTTTCTACCAACTAAATACTACAAACGCAACTATATTCCTTTTTTGGAACCTTGTTTTTATCAGTACTTTTTCAGTAAATATCGACGGATAATCCCCATATTTTGGAATAACCGAACCCCAAACACCACGACTGCGGCCAGGTACAACTCCAATCCCAATTTATCGCCAAAATAAGCTAATGCCGATGCCAGCAGAGAATTGGTAAAAAAGCCGGTTATAAATATCGTGGTATCAAAGGAATCCTCCATAAAAGCACGGATACCCCCCAGTACCGAATCCAATGCCGCCAACACGCCAATGGATACATACTGCACCATGGAGGCCGGCAGGAAAATCGGCAGCTGATAGCCTATGAACAGTCCCAGAGCCAAGCACAACAGGGTTATCCACCACATATCTACCAATCCGCCCTTTACTTTTGTTTCGGAGTAGAGAACTGGAATTTTAAAGCGCCAGTGTAAGCAGGTATCTCGATATTATCGCTGCGAGCCAGCTGGGTCTGCAACCCGAAGGTCTTAAGTTCTTCCAGTTTGCCGCCCTTGATGGTCAGTCCGCTCTCCAGCAGCTGCTGGTTACCGATAGCCTTGATCACAAAGGGGGGACCGATTTTATTCCAATTGACCAATATCGTAGTACCCGCACAGCGGATCTCGGACATGGCAACAATTCTTTGGTTATTGACGGATATGGCTTCCGCACCGGATGCTTTTATCTCGTTTACAATACTCAAAATATCGCTGTCATGAACCAGGTAAGCATTAGGATCCTCTCCCGGCTGCAAGACCTGGGGATTATCATTTAGGGTCACAATGATGCCCGGACCGGTCACTGCGGTCAAACCAGCAGCCAAGTTTGATTTGCGCAGCTCTGCCTGCAAGTCTTGGTTGAGTTGGCTTTCACTGCTGACATTGGCCAGCTTTTCTCTCAGCTCGACTACCTCTTCAGACAGGGCCTGATTTTCTTTAAGCAAAGCGCTATTGGCAGCGGTCAGGTCGTCCACCCTGGAGGTGCGCAGGTTGGTACCATAACTCTCCGAGGTTCGGTATTGAACCGACAACATGATGCCTACGATTACACAGATAGCCATTATCGCAATTTTGCCTGTTTTGTTATGCATGTTTCCACCTCTACCCTCTGGTTTTTACAACCGGCTCCCCCTTAAACCGGAGGTCGACATATTCTAATTCATCTATGCCCTTCTCGCTCATTTCTTCTTCCATGTCCAGAACTTCGCTGAACATCTTAACCTTCTCATCCAATCTCTCCAGATCTCCAAACCGGACCTCAGTCCCCTGTACGGTGTAGATTTTCAAAGTTCCATCCTGGTTTTGATAATGCACGTCCGATATGCGGGCTTGCTGCTCGCCCGGTATGGCTTGCCACACCTTTTTTATCATATCCGTAGCTTCGACATTGATAGTCTGCCCAAGGTTCACGTATTCGGGAACATTCTCCAAAGTGATGATCAGTTGATTATCAACTGGGATATTATTTAGTTTGTCAAAACAAACCCCCGTATCATCGATACACAAAAACAGGTCTTTAAATGGTATGACTGCCCATACCTGCCGTTCAACAACACCGATCGAAATCTGATTGGGTAAGTGCCGCCTGACTTCTGCCTGCTTGATCATGGGGTGAACTTCGATGGACTTGACGGCCAATTTTTCGTCCAGGGAAAAAACATTCATGCCCGGAGCCAGTCCTGACAATGCCAGTATCTCTTCCTGGGTCACCTTTTCACTGCCGGTCACTCTGATCTGGGTGACATCAAAAATAGTGCTATGCATGAAGAGGTAAGCCGACAGCAAAGCAATAAATGCAAACAGAACCAAGCTGAATCTTCGCGCAAACTTCCTCCGACCCACAACTTCCCCTTCCATCCATCAAGTCTTTGGTATTTTCTAGAGAAAATTATAACAGAGAATCATCTGACTTTGAAGCGAACCGAACTTCGGCTCTCTTGTATTCTTGGATAGATCGTGATAACTCCATAAAAAAAGTGGTTGTGGACAAATTCCTGGTCCAACCACTAAATATCCAGTATAGTTGACTCTTCCAATTTCGCTCTATCATCAGGAAGAGACACGTTTTACATCTGCCCCCAGCTTAGCCAGCTTCTCGTGGATCTTCTCGTAGCCCCGGTCAATGTGCTCAAGCCGGCCAATGCGGGTTTCCCCCTGAGCATAAATGCCGGCTAGGATGAGAGCAGCTCCCGCCCGCAGGTCGGACGCTTCAACCGCTGCACCTTCCCAATCGCTCTTACCGTTTATGATGGCCACCCGCCCCTCCAGCTTGATGTCGGCACCCATACGGCGCAGCTCCGGCACATGCATGAACCGGTTTTCAAAAATGGTTTCCACGATAACGCTGGTTCCAGGCATGGTCGCCAGCAGTGCCATCATCTGGGCTTGCATGTCAGTTGGAAATCCGGGGTAAGGCATAGTCTTGACATCGGTAGGACGATAATGCGGTCTGCCTAGTATCCGGATGCCTCCCGACCAGGGAATAATTTCGACTCCCACCTCAGTAAGCTTGGCCATCAATGGCTGCAGGTGTTCTGTCACCACATTCTCGATCCAAACATCTCCACGGCTGATGGCTCCCGCCACCATATAAGTTCCCGCTTCTATACGGTCTGGTATGACAGTATGCTCTACGCTGCCCAACGACTTTACGCCTTCAATACGGATAGTATCCAGGCCTGCACCTTTTACCCGCGCCCCCATGCGGTTGAGGAAATTTTGCAGATCCACAATCTCCGGTTCGCGGGCCGCATTTCTGATTATCGTATTGCCAGGTGTCATGGCTGCCGCCATCATGATATTTTCTGTAGCTCCAACACTGGGGACATCCAGCATCACTTCTTTGCCCTGGGCAGAATCCGCCTTGCCGATCATCAGCCCATATTCTTCCGTAATCTGGTAACCCATGTGACGGAAACCTTTGATATGGAGGTCCATGGGCCGAGACCCTATAGCACAACCTCCCGGGTATGCGACCCGGGCACCCTTGAATCGGCCCAGCAGAGGTCCCATGACCAGGTTGGATGCCCTCATCCGCCTGGATATCTTCTCGGGAAGTTCGTTGCTGCATGCTGATCGGCCATCGATTATCAGAACATCGCCTTCCCTTTTCACTTTAGCACCTAACAGCTCCAGGACCTCCGACATGACGTTTATGTCATCCAGTTCCGGAACCCGGTTCAGGATTACTTCACCGCTGCACATCAGGCTGGCAGCCATAATCGGGAGGATGGCATTCTTGGAACCACTGATTTCCACCTGGCCTTTTAAGGCTTTGCCTCCCTTGACCAGTAATTTATCCATTACTCTTCCTCCAATTAAACCATGGGCCTATTCCAATTCCCCGGCCAAATGAACGCCCATCTTCCACACGTCGCCGGCACCCATGGTTATCAGCAGGTCATTACTCTTCAAGATGCTTTTTAGATATGCCTCGGCTTCTTCGAGGGTAGGAATATACTTGGCATTGCATCCGGATGCCAATGCCGCCTGATAAACCAGCTCCCCGGTTACATTTTCAATGGGGGTCTCCCCAGCTGAGTAGATATCAGTGATAACAACCAGATCAGCTTCGCGGAATGATTCGCCAAATTGTTCGTACAATAACTTGGTCCGAGTGTAACGGTGGGGTTGGAAAATCACCACCAGGCGATCCTGGTGGAATTGTCTGGCCCCTCTGATAGTGGCCTTGATTTCGGTGGGATGGTGGGCATAATCATCTACTATGGTAATACCTTTGACCCGGGCTATAATCTGAAACCTCCGTTTGGCACCAGGAAAAGACTGCAGGGCTTTGGCCACCATGTTAAAATCCAGGCCGATCTCTACCGCTACGGCAACAGCCGCCACGGCGTTCAGAGCGTTGTGTTTACCGGGTATGGATAGTCTCATCGAGCCCAATCTTTCCTTGCCCCGGTATACATCAAAAGATGATCCCATACCCTCTGGCTCCCAATTGGTGAAGTAATAATCCAGACGATCATCGCTCTCACCATACATCAGGATCCGGGTAGGCAATTCGTCCCTCATCTGACGCAGTAACGGATCCCCACCATATATCACAGCAAAACCGGACGGCATGATTTGCCCCAGGAATTGCCGGAAAGCCGCTTGCAGTCTATCCATCGACTGATAAAAATCGAGATGGTCATTTTCTATATTGGTCACAATCGCTGCGTAGGGTTTGATGTCCAAGAAGGATGCATCACTCTCGTCGGCTTCTGCCACAAAATAGTCGTTGGCGCCTAGCCGCGCATGTAATTGAGTACCTTGTATCTCCCCGCCCACGATCATGGTGGGATCGAGACCGCAGCCCGCCAGAGCGGAATACAACATGGAAGTGGTGGTGGTCTTGCCATGGGCGCCGGCTACGGCCAGACCCAAGTGCTCGTTGACCATGCGAGCCAACATCTGCCCCCTCTTGATTACCGGTATCTGAAGAGCCCTGGCAGTTGTTACTTCAATATTGTCAGCTGGGATAGCCGAGGAGATGACCACCAGATCTATCCCTTCCTGCAGGTTGGCCGCGGAGTGGCCCTGGTATATGGTCACTCCGATTTCTTCTAACTGGGTGGTAATGCTGGTGGTATTCAGATCCGAGCCGCTTACCCGGACCCCCTGCTCTCTAAGCACGCGGGCAATCCCACTCATGCCCGCACCTCCTACCCCAACCATATGCACCCAGGACCCGGATTCGGTGGTCATCAACTCATCTCCTTCGATCATAAAACGTCTTATGATTCACTTTATAGTATGCACAATTAATAGGAGTGGTTACATCCCGCTCAACTAGCTTGTCCCAATCGTACAACGTGAGACAGTATAAATTTAGCCGTTTATAATGACAGGATCTCGTCAGCAATGTCTTTCAGGGCATTAGGTCGAGCTTCCTTAAGCATATTCTGCCCCATCTCTGTCAATTTGCCCGGTTCCTTCCTTAGCTTCTCCACAATCTTGTAAAGGCTGTCGCCATCCAGGAATTCGTCGATTATCATTTCAGCCGCCTTTTTCTCCACCAGTGCCCGGGCATTCTTCTCTTGATGGTTTTCGGCTGCATATGGATATGGGATAAATATGGCCGGTAAACCCAGCAGTTCCAATTCACAGACCGTGCTGGCCCCAGCCCGGCATACTGCCAGATGGGCGGCGGCCAGGGCGTTCTCCATATCGAATTTATATGGGACCATTTCCAATCCGCATTTTAGCGCTTTCACATCGACTCTTTTTTCCAAAGCCTGTTTCATTTCTTCATAACCGGCTTCACCAGTTATCCAGATAAAATTGATTTCAGTATTCCGATACCGGTCAATGACCGGTACCATGGCCTGATTGATACTGTTGGATCCCAGACTGCCACCAAAAGCCAACAGCGTGAACCGTCCGGAGGGCCTGGAAACCTTGCCGTACATCGACAGTATTTCAGGGCGCACCGGCAAACCCGTTACTTTAATATTGGAACCGTCCAGATACTGGCCGGCCTCGGGAAATGTCAGCAATACCCGGTCCACCCTCTTGGCGAGGTTGCGGTTGGCCAGCCCGGGAATAGCGTTTTGCTCATGGATCACCGTACGAACATCCATAAACGTCCCCGAAAAAACCACCGGGAATGATACATACCCACCGGTACCTACGATGATATCGGGATGAAAGTCTTTGATAATCTCACGGGCTTGCAGGAAACTGGCCGGGAACTTGAGGAGGGTTTTACTCGATTTGAGCATCGAGGAGCGGTCAATACCAGTAATGTCAATGGTTCTGAAAGGAATCCCGGTGCGAGGTACTATTCGGTTCTCCAGCCCCTTGGCGGTTCCTACATAGAGCAATTGCAGGTCCGGAAGCCTGCTTTTCAACTCGCTGGCGATAGCCAGAGCCGGATAGATATGACCACCGGTCCCTCCGCCGGTTAGGATAACTCTCAAAATCGATTCCTCCCTCAGGTTTGTGTGCTGTAACGCGAGATATTAAGCAACAGGCCTACCATAATCATGGTAAACAACAGTGACGTACCCCCATAGCTTAAAAACGGCAGAGTTATACCCGTTACCGGTAAGGCCCCGGAAACTACCGCTATGTTTATTATAGCCTGAAATACGATTATGGTTGTAAGCCCTGCTGCCATTAGTCTAGAGCAATTATCTGGGGCGTTTATTGCAATTTTATACCCTCGCCATGCAAAAAGCAAAAACAGGGTCACCACCACGCTGCAGCCGATAAAACCAAGTTCTTCCCCAAGGATGGCAAAAATAAAGTCGGTATGCTGCTCAGGCAGGTAGAAGAACTTCTGCCGGCTTCGTCCCAAACCCATGCCAAACAATCCGCCAGAACCTAACGCGTACAGGGATTGAATCGTCTGAAATCCCTCATCACTGGCATATTTCCAAGGATTCAGGAAAGCTACCACCCGTTCCATACGGTAAGGGGCAACGGCGATAGCTGCTACTACTGCACCCAGACCTGATAGCATTATGGCCCCCAGATGCGACCATTGTGCCCCTGCCACCAACAACATAAAGAATACGGTAGCCGCAATCGTAAAAGCAGTGCCTAGATCAGGCTGGAGCATGATAAGCCCGCATACAAGCATTACCATGACTAGGAAAGGCAAAACCCCGGCGGTGAAAGAGGAAATCCGATCCAGTTTGGTGTCCATCGCCTTGGCCAGGAACATGACCAGGGCTACTTTGGCCAATTCGGACGGGGAAAAACTCATAAAACCCAAATCAAACGAACGGCTGGAGCCTTTTACTTCAGTCCCTAAAGGGGTCACAACCAAGATCAACAACACCACTGCCAGAACCGTCAAAGGGATTGCAAAATCACGTAACCTAGAGAAGTTTATTTTCATGGTAATTGCCATAGCCACAAGACCGATGACTGCCCATAGCAGCTGCTTTTTAAAAAAATAGTATGGATCCCCATAATTCACATTGGCGGTAACCGCACTGGAACTGAACACCATAACCAATCCAATTCCCAGCAGAGTCAAGGCCGAGATAAACAAAATAAAATCAGGCGGCCCCTTTTTTAGCCTCATTGTTTACCCCCCTTTGGAATCATGCCCTGTTTCCCCCTCAATCAATCTGGCTACTTCTTGACAGAAGAGGTCTCCCCTGTGTTCATAGCTGGCAAACATATCCCAACTCGCACAGGCCGGGGAAAGCAAAACCACATCCCCGGGAACGGCTAACTGGCTGGCCCTTTCCACCGCAGCGACTAAATCATCTACCTCATATATATTCCTGAAGCCCTGTTCCATTACCGCAGTTTTTAGCATACCCTTAGCTTCACCGAGCAGTACCAGGGCTTTGATCCGGGAGGCCATTAGCCTGGCAACTCCCGAATAATCCCCACCTTTGGCGCGCCCCCCGGCAATAAGCACAATCGGTTCCGAAAATGCTTCCAATGCTTTTATGGTGGAATCCGGGTTGGTTCCTTTAGAATCATTGATATAAAGCACTCCCCTGTGAGAGGCTACTTGCTCCAACCGGTGTCTAACCCCGGTGAATCTGTTCAGTGCCCGACTGATCGAATCTTCCCGGACTCCAGCGGACCAGGCCATTGCTACCGCACAGAGAATGTTCTCCAGGTTGTGTTTACCCCTCAGGCCAACGCCTTCCAGTGAAGCAATCAACTGCCTGGTCCCATTCCCAGCAAGAAATACCTTGTTATCCTCTACAAAGAAGCCCTCTGTCAGTGCCCGTTCGGCAGAAAAGAATACAATGCGGGATTCGGCAGTTTGACTGAAGGAACGAACCATTTCATCTTCATAATTGAGAATGAGATAATCGCTGCTGTCCTGCCGGCGGAAGACCATACCTTTGATCCGGGCATACTCCGCCATAGATTTGTGCCGGTCCAGATGATCAGGAGTGAGATTTAATATCCCGGCAACATGAGGTTTAAATGTATCTACGGTCTCCAACTGAAAACTGGAGACTTCCACCACCAATTCGCCCGATGGCAAATCATCAACCAAACTGCACAACGCGGTCCCGATGTTTCCACCTACCGCCGAGACTCTGCCATCCTGCTCCAGGATGAAATGCAGCAGAGCGGTAGTAGTGGTTTTGCCATTGGTTCCAGTGATGGCATATACCTCGACCGCAGGCGACTTGAGTTGGAAAGCCAGTTCCATCTCCCCTATTATTGGTATGGCAACTGACTTGGCCATCTTGACGATTTCGGTATCCATCGGGACCCCTGGACTCACCACAATTAAATCCCAGTCCTGCTTGGCCAGAGGTGGAAGTTCGCCGGCATACATGGAAATATTAAGCCTTTCCAGTTGCTCAGCCCCGGTTCTAATCAGGGCTCGTTCCTTGGCGTCATAAGCCCCCACGACCGCCCCGCGTCTATTTAAAGCCACTGCGGCAGCCAGGCCGCTGCGGGCTATGCCTATAATCAAAATTCTTTTTCCCGTAAAAGACATTAGTTTTTCCCCTATCCGATATTTCTAAATCCCAATAAGCCTATCATTACAAATGATGCCGACAAGACATAAAACAAATATACTACTTTGGTCTCTGGCATGCCTTTCAACTCGAAATGGTGGTGCAAAGGCGCCATCAGAAATACGCGCCTCCGGGTGGCCTGAAAAGATATTACCTGAATAATCACACTCAAAGTCTCGATTACATATACGCCAGCCAGAACAATCAGCGCGATTTCACTATGGGTCATGGCCGCAACCGAAGCCACTCCGGCACCTAAGGCCATTGAGCCGGTGTCGCCCATAAATACCCGCGCCGGGTGGCGGTTAAAAAACAAGAATCCCAGGCAGGCTCCCGCCAACGCACCGCAATAAATCAAGAGATTGCCATGATTGGACATTATGCAGACGATTGCCAAGCCCAGCACAATGAAAAAGGTAACCCCGGCTGCCAGACCATCCAGCCCGTCGGTCAGATTGGCCCCGTTGGCTGACGATATGAGCACTAGAACCACAAAGGGGAGGTAAAGCCAACCCATTTCCAGAACAAATCCCGAAAACGGGATGACTATTTCCGTCCCTCGTTCCAACACAAACATCAACAGCAGGCCGAATATGGAGCTGATTAAAATCTGCAGGCCCAGTTTTTCCCGCGCCCTCAGCCCCAAGGATCTCTTCAGCACTACTTTAATATAATCATCCCAAAAACCTATTCCGCCAAAGCATAGGGTTATAAGCACTGCGATGAGGACTTCACGGCTGCTGCCCGCGAATAGAAAGCTGGCCACCATTACCGCAGTGATGATTACTATCCCGCCCATGGTAGGCGTACCTGCCTTGACATAGTGATTGCGGGGACCATCCTCCCTGATACTCTGTCCCACTTTCAGGCGCCTCAGGAATGGAATCATGAAAGGACCCATGGATAAAGCAATGACGATAGCCACAGCCGCAGCCCAACCCGCATTTATTATGTAATCGTGCATCCTTTGCCTCCGAATCAGGCAGGGATCAGCCATCCCTGTAATATTTCTTCCATGCGCATGCCGCGTGAACCCTTGAATAAAACTACATCGCGGCGGCTCACATTCCTTCTCAGCCATTCCAGGGCGTCTTCCCGCCTGGTGAAGCTTACTACCCGTTCCGCAGGGAGCCCGGCCTCTATGGCGCCCTCAGCAATATATGCTGCCCGCTCCCCAAGCGTTACGATCAGATCCATATTAAGCTGGGCGGCCCGGCGCCCTACCAACAAATGGCCTTCCTTCTCGAAATCTCCCAGCTCCAGCATATCCCCCAGTGTTGCCACTGCACGGCGATTCATGCTTATCTCCCGGCAAACCTCGATGGCAGCTGTCATCGATACCGGATTGGCATTGTATGTATCGTTGATGACCGCCCCGCCTTCCGGCAATTCGATGATATTGAGCCGGTTTTCAGCGGTCTGGTAAGAACTAAGGCCCTGATGGATGATTGCGGGACTGACTCCCAGCAAAATGGCACACCCGACCGCAGCAGCCAGGTTGGGAGCCAATTGCGGGGCCGGCAGAGGGAAATAGAAATCATGTTTCTGGCCCCATAAACTGAGCGAGATGTTTATTCCCGCCCCCGATTTGGCAACCTGGATTATGCGTACATCACAACCATCATTATAACCAAAGGTGTGCTTTATGCAGGGATATTTCTGAGCGGCTTCAAGCAGATAATGATTATCCCCGTTCATCAACACAAATTTGTCCGGGGATATGAATTCCAACACTTCACACTTGGCCGCGGCTATGTTCTCTAGGCTCCCCATGGTCTCTAAATGTACGGCTTCCACATTGGTTATGATAGCGTGAGTAGGTCTTAGAATAGCAGACAGACGGGCAATCTCTCCCCTGGCCCGCATGGCCAGTTCTACTACCGCGGCCTGATGGCTGTCATTCAGGCTTAGAAGGGTCAAGGGCAGGCCTATTTCATTATTAAAGTTGCCTGGGGTTTTCAAGGTGTTATAGACTGGCGCCAAGCAGGCGGCCAGCATGTCCTTGGTGGTAGTCTTTCCGACACTGCCAGTAACGGCCACAACGGGAATGTCAAACCGGTGCCGGAAACCAGCAGCCAGACTTTGCAAGGCTTGTAAGGTATCACGCACGACTATGACCGCAGTGCTCCCAAAGGAGGATATTTTGTCGGGCTTGGAGACGACTACAGCAGCAGCGCCGGTTTCAATTAGCTGGTTTACGTAATCATGACCATCAAAGTTTTCGCCCTCAAGGGCAAAAAACACCTGTTTCGGGTCATAGCGGCGGGAATCGGTGCTGATGCCTTCAACCCAGGCGTTCACGTCACCGGATAACAGGGTACCCTGAACGCTTTCCAGGATATACTTCAGGCTTAACCACATTGATTCATTTTCCCTTTCAGAAATTCAGCTACTACTAAACGGTCATCAAAATCAAGCACCTGGTCCTTGACCAGTTGGTAGGTTTCATGCCCCTTGCCCGCAATGATAATCAGATCGCCCTTTTTGGCCAGACAGATGGCTTGATGAATGGCCTCGCGCCGATCAATGATCTTGGCATAATGGGAGTTCTCCACTTCCTCCAGACCGGGAATAATATCGTCGATAATTGCTTCCGGTTCCTCACTGCGCGGATTATCCGAGGTAACGATACAAAAATCGCTGTATTGAGCTGCGATCCTGCCCATCTGGGGCCGCTTGGTTCGGTCGCGGTCACCACCACAGCCAAACACGGTTATTAAACGGTTCTGAAGTATCTCTCGGGCCGTCTTGAGTATGTTCTCCAGTCCATCCGGGGTATGGGCATAGTCGACAATAACCGTGAAATCCTGGCCACAGTCAACCTGTTCAAAGCGTCCGGCGACTCCGGCGACTTTGTTCAGGGCAGCGGCGATCACATCGGAGCTTATACCCTCTTTCAAAGCGAAGGCGATGGCAGCTAAAGCATTGTAAATACTGAACCGGCCAATCAGCTTCATGTCAATGTCAAACCGGTCCCCCTGGTATAATACCGAAAAATGGCTGCCCTTTAAACTAAACCTTATATCGACGGCTTGAACCATGGCCTCATTACCAATGCCATAAGTGATGCAGTCTCCGGTGTTGGCCCGGATAAAATCGCCGGCAGCGGGATCATCGGCATTGATCACTGCGAACTGACCCTGGCCAGGATTGAGCTTGCCAAACAGCTTCAGTTTGGATTCCTTGTAGCTTTCCATGCTGCCATGGTAATCAAGATGATCCTGGGTTAAATTGGTGAAAACAGCACAGTAGAACTGCAGCTGATCCACCCGGCCCAAATCCAGAGCATGGGAGGAAACCTCCATGACCACGTATTGACCTGATTCGCGCCGCACATAGTCCAAGAATTCCTCGATGTCTACTGATTCAGGGGTGGTATTGCTGAATACCTTCTCATAATCTCCCAGACGCGAATATAGGGTTCCCATTATTCCTGCTTTACAGCCCCACTCTTCCAGAATAGCCTTTATCAGATGGGTGGTGGTGGTTTTGCCGTTGGTTCCGGTTACTCCTATCAGTTTGAAATGACGGGACGGATGCCCATAGTAATTGGCGGCCGCCACCGGCATTGCCCGGCGGCTGTCGCCCACCTGCACGACGGCCATGCTTGGAGGAACATCGACCTTCTTTTCAACTAGCACGGCTACCGCGCCACGACCGGCCGCTTGTTCAATATAATCATGGCCATCGGTCTTTAATCCCGGAATGCAGATAAATAGATCACCCGGTTTGGTCTTCCTGGAATCAAAACTGATTCCTTCGATCTCCTGGTCCAAGGATCCGTTGAGCAACTGATATTCCAATCCTTGGAGCACCGCTTCCAATTTCAAGGCCCCGCCCCCTCTCTCATTTCAATTGGCTGCTGCCGATAACTTACTCCAGAGGTTCGAACTTCACCTTTATAGTCGAGCCGCTGGTCACCACTTTCCCCGCCACCGGGGATTGATCACTCGCTAAACCATGGCCTTCCGGAATCAGGTGCAATCCTAAATCTGACAGGATCCGGGCTACCTCCTTCATCGATTTGCCGCTTAAGTCGGGGACGGTGATCTCGCCGCCGGCACCACTTTTATCAAATGGGGACATACTTATTATTACCTCAGAACCTCTGGTTAATTTACTCCCCGCGCGGGGCGTCTGCTGCCAGACAATATTACCCTCGCCTACCACCTTGGCGGCCAATCCCCGCCCCGCAATAAGTGATTGGGCTTCCGCCAAAGGAAGGTTAACAACATTGGGGATAATCACCTGCTGATCCTGCTGGGCAGCTATCTTACCGTCAGCAGTCCGCAGCGGCACTCCAAGATACCGCAACGAATCGCTGATGATCTCCCGAGCCGCCGGGGCAGCCACCCATCCGCCATAATACGGATATCCCTGGGGCGCATCAACTACTACCATGACTACCAACCGGGGGTCGTCTGATGGGGCCAATCCGATGAAGGAAGCCACATACTCATTGGCCAGGTAGCCCCCGCCGGGTGCGATTTTCTGAGCAGTTCCGGTTTTACCTCCTACACGGTAGCCCTCAATATAAGCATTACGGCCGGTACCGTTGGTCACCTCTCCTTCCAGAATGTTGCACAGCTCCTTGGCTGTAGGTTCAGATATGACCTGGCGGATTACCTCCGGCTCAATGGTTTTAACCACATTACCTTCAGTGTCCAGCACCTGTCTCAATAGATGGGGTTTCATGAGCTTACCACCATTGGCGACCGCCGCAACCGCATTCGTCAATTGCATGGCAGTGACAGCGTTGGCCTGCCCCATGGCCATGGTGGCCAGGTCGATCTGTTTGGCATTAGCCTGGTTGACCAGTATACCCTTCGCTTCACCGGGAAGGTCGATCCCGGTCGGCTGACCGAACCCAAACCCGTGCAGGTACTTGAAATATTTATCCATACCTAGGTCCAACCCTACCTTGACAAATCCCACATTGCAGGAATTCTCCACGATCTGGGCAAAAGTCTGACTGCCATGGGCCTTGCGATTGGGACAGCCAATAGTCTCCTTACCTACCTTCACATAGCCTGGACAATAGAACGGAGTGTCGCGATTGACCAGGTTTTCCTCCAGGGCCATCGCGGAAGTGGTTATTTTCATGGTCGACCCAGGTTCATAACTGTCATTGATGGCGAAATTTCTTCGGTTGCTAGCCGGTGAAGCGCCATAGTTGTTGGGATCGAAGGTTGGCCGGGAGGTCAGGGCCAGGATTTCACCGGTCTGGGGATCCATCACAATGGCAGCGGCACTCTTGGCCTGCCGTTCGGCAAAGATCTTATCCAGCTCCCTTTCCACGATATACTGTATAGTCTCATCGATGGTGAGAACTAGATTGCCTCCATCCACTGGGGCGATATATTTATGGGTGGCTTCAGGTATTTCCCGGCCAGCCGCATCATGTTCGATGATAATCCGGCCCTTGGCCCCGCCCACCAAGTCGTTGTAATAGTGGTCAATCCCCTCCAGCCCTGTGTTGTCGGTGCCGGATATGCCTAGTACGTGACTGGCCAGGGTACCTTTGGGATAAAAACGGCGGCTCTCCTCGGTCAGATCGATCCCAGCCAGCTTCATATCACGAATCTGTTGTGCCTGTTCCGGGCTTATCTGCCGCTTGACCCACTCAAAGGAACTGTTGGCGGTTATCCTTTTCAAGGTATTCTCCTGATCAAGGCCCAGCACCTGGGATAATTTTTGCGCCGTCTCCTGCTCTGTTTTGGAACGTTTAACCTCGGCAGGTATGGCATAAACCGAATCGGCGCTTATTGAAATGGCCAGTTCATGACCGTTGCGGTCATAAATAATACCCCGTTTCGACTCTACCGGTACGTCCCGCATTCGGTTTTGGGTAGCCTTTTCTGAAAGTTCGGCCCCTTTGACAAACTGTACCCAGAAAATCCGCCCCCCAAGTAGGACGAAAGCAATTGTAAACAAGAAAAAAAGCGTAGCGATACGCTTTCTTAAAAGCAAACCGGTCGTTTGCATCTATTAACCACCCCGTTTATTATTTCTTTAATTATTAGCTGCCAAGCGTGACAAACTTGCATAAAGATTGTTCAGAAGCCTCTGGCTCAGACTCATATTATCGACATCTGCATATGTATTGGCAGCAACGCTTACCGGTTTGGCTTGGGCCGCCATAGCGATCGAGGTTTTGGCATCCGCTTTATACATACCCAGTTGGTTGACCGCCACCTGTTCCACATGGGCCAGTGAGCTCTTCTCCGCTATCTGATACTCCAAGCGCTGATTGGCGGTCGTCATAGCCTGGATTTCCTGTTCCAGTCGTTCAATTTCGTACCCCAAGGAAGCGCTTTTCATACATAAGGCAACCAGCAACAAAGCGTAGGCAAAAACGGCAAAGGAGGCTTTGAGATAAAGTTTACGCTTATGATTGACCTTAAGGACTGTGCGGCGGGCCTTTACCGTTCTAGGTGATTCGGCCAGTTTCTGGTTGTAATTCCAATCCCGGGCTGCACTAGATTGGGCTTGTAGCATACTATTACTCCTCTCTGCGCTTTAGAACTATATTCTCTCCGCCACTCGCAGCTTAGCGCTTCGGGCTCTGGGGTTAACAGCAATTTCTTCGTCTGTAGGTATAATGGGTTTGCGGTGAACCAGCTTCAACGGCGGCCGGCAACCGCATATACATACTGGGAAATCTGGCGGACACTTGCACTGCCTGGTTTGATCCAGGAGAAACTGTTTGACGATACGGTCTTCCAAGGAGTGAAAGCTGATTACACACAGCCTGCCCCCAACCTTTAATGCCGCAACCGCTTGCGGAAGAACTTCCCGAAGTGCCTCCAACTCCTCATTGACTGCTATTCTAATAGCTTGAAAGCTCTTCCGGGCCGGGTGCTTTTCCCGCCTATACCTGGCCGGGACAGCTTCTTTGATAATTTCCGCCAGTTCCAGGGTGGTATTTATAGGTTGCTGATGGCGAGATTTTACTATGGCGTTACTAATACTGCGGGCATGGCTCTCCTCACCATACTCAAAGAGGATGCGGGTAATTTCCGATTCAGTCCAGCAATTCACAATTTCCCAGGCGGAAAGCTTCTGCTCCCGGTTCATGCGCATGTCCAAGCGGGCATCATCATGGAAACTGAATCCGCGTTCACTGATATCAAGTTGAAAAGAGGAAACTCCCAGGTCGATCATTATTCCATCGACATGGATGATTTCCAAATCGTACAATACCTTATCCAACTGTCTGAAATCAGATTTTACTAAAGTAAGGTTGTCAGCATTCAGTTTAACCTTGGTATTATTAAGTGTATCAGCATCCTTATCGATGCCTATGACTCTTGCATCGGGGGCCAGATGATCTAAAAGCAGACTCAGGTGTCCGCCCCCGCCAACCGTGCAATCCACGTATGTACCGTGCCGATCAGTGACCAGGTTCTGTATGGTTGCCTGTAATAACACGGGCTGATGCAATACTAATTCTCACTCCTAAATTCCCAGTCCTACCAAGTTTTCAGCAATCATCTCATATGAAGACTCTGCTGCCTGATTATATTGTGCCCAGTTATCACCAGCCCAAATCTCGACCCTGGAACCTACCCCAATCACGATCAAATCCTTATTGATACCGGCATAATCCCTAAGATTGGGAGGCAATACTATTCGCCCTTGCTTGTCTATCTCTAGTTCGGAAGCACCAGAAAAGAAAAACCGGGCAAAAGATCTGACATCGGCTCGGGTAAAGGGGAGCGATTTCAGCTTCTCCTCGATGTTTCTCCATTCATTTAATGGATACAGGAAGATGCAATTATCCAAGCCTTTGGTGGCAACAAACCTGACTCCCAATTCCTCGCGGAACTTGGCCGGGATAATGATCCTTCCTTTGGCGTCCAGGGAATGCTGGTATTCTCCCAAGAACATAAGTTCTGCTCCTCGGTGATGTTTTTGTGGGTTGATCCTCCACTTTGCTCCACATCTCTCCACCCCTATTCGATTAGCTAAAACCGATTCCCTTCATTGTGAAAAAAATAACTATTTAAAATTTTGCTTATTTCGATAGACGTTTATCATTTTCGATGAAATCCCTTACAAATTTTGTCTCACATCTTGTAAAAAAAGATCGCTATATGGGTATTCCGGGCCTGGACCCAGAAACATAAAGTGGGTCAACCGCCATACCTATAAGGGTATTGGTCAGCCGACCCAACTCGAGATTAGTGCTCAGAATTTGCCTCATCAAATAGGTTTCATTAAATGCACTTCCCAAAAATTATACTGAAATATTCAATTCAACGGGCAAACTCGCCACCGATGCGACGAACCCAATCGAATTACAATTTATAAAGGTCCTGGGCCTCCACATAGTTGATGTTCTTCTTCTCAAATACTTCCCTGGCCTTTTTGATATCCTCGACTTTAAATATAACCAGAGCATCACCGCCCGCAAATCCCAAAAATGCGTATAGGTATTCGATATTGATATTCTCTTCGGAAATCTGGTCCAGAACATCAGCCAGACCGCCGGGTGAATCCGGCATGCGTACTGCAATTACCTCAGTCTCGCTCACTGTGAAGCCAGCATCCTTGAGGATCTTGTAGGCATGATCGGGATCATTGACAATCAATCGCAGTATACCGAAATCAGAGGTGTCTGCAATGGAAAGAGCCCTGATGTTGATACCTGCATCACCCAGTACCCTGGTAACGTGGGCCAGTCGTCCGCTGGAATTCTCCAAGAATACTGAAATCTGCTTTGCCATTTCAATCCCTCCTATATCTTGCGATTGTCTTTGACCCTGACAGCTTTGCCTTCACTGCGCGGTATGGATTTCGGTTCCACCAGCCGCACCTTTACACTTATCAATAGATTGCTTTCCAATTCCTTGGCAATCCGCTTGTGGAGGTCCTCCAACTTTCTCACTTCATCGCTGAAAATATCCTCTGAAACCTCCACCTGCACCTCCATTATGTCCAGGTTATCCTGTCGCTCCAATATTATCATATAGTGCGGTTCCACTCCAGGAATGCCGAGCAGTACCGTCTCAATCGCGGACGGGAATACATTTACTCCGCGTACTATCAACATATCATCAGAACGCCCCAGCACCTTCTGCATACGCACATGGGTCCTCCCGCAGGGGCATTCACCATTTGACAGGGTGGTCATATCCCTGGTCCGGTACCGAATCATTGGGATAGCTTCCTTGGTTAGGGTGGTGATCACCAGTTCCCCCAGTGATCCTTCCGGGAGCACCTCCTCAGTGACGGGATCGATGATTTCGACCAAGAAGTTATCCTCGGCGATATGGAGGCCGGTTCTGAAAGGACACTCGATAGCTACCCCCGGTCCCATTATTTCACTTAAGCCATATATGTCATAGGCCTTTATGTACAGCTTGTTTTCGATCTCGGTGCGCATCTGTTCCGACCAGGGTTCAGCCCCGAATATTCCCGCTTTCAACTTAAGGCCGGCCGGATCTATGCCCATGTCATGCATCACTTCGGCGATAAACAGCGCATATGACGGGGTGCAAGCTAGATGAGTGGATCCGAAATCCTGCATCAGCAAAATTTGGCGCTGGGTATTGCCACCTGATGCCGGAATAACCGATGCTCCTAGCCGCTCCGCTCCATAATGGGCCCCCAAGCCCCCGGTAAATAACCCGTATCCATAAGCTACCTGAATCACCGATCTCTTATCAGCCCCGGCGCTTACCAGAGCGCGCGCCATCAGGTCCGCCCAGGTATCCACGTCTTTGCGGGTATACCCTACTACCGACGGTTTACCGGTGGTACCGGAAGAAGCATGAATGCGTACAACTTCGCTCATAGGGACCGCAAAAAGACCAAAGGGGTAATTGTCACGCATCTCCTGTTTGGTGGTGAAAGGTAGTTTTTGCAGATCTCCCAGGGTATTGACATCGTCTGGTTTTATGCCGGCAGCATCCATTTTAGCCCGGTAGGCCGGTACAAAGGCATAAGAACGGAATACTGTTTCCTTAAGTCTTCTAAGCTGCAGTTTTTCGAGGTTATCCCTCGCCATACACTCCTTCTCCTGATCCCAATAAGTCATTACTCCGCTCCCTTCGGTATCACTTTTACAAGATAAAACAACTACGAAGCTCATTATAATACCAAAACCCAATTTGTTCTACCAAATAATGTGTCGTGTGGCCGAGTTGTCCCCAAAATTAAAAAAAACCCCACTGGACCGTGGCGCCGCGAGTTTTAACCTGCCTAGCAGGGGGGTGTTCTCTCATATACTTTATGTGTCCCTCCAAATAGGGCTTGCAAGTGGTATATGAAGGCCGAACTCCCAAAGTTTTTGTGTTGGCAAAAACTATACGGCCGTTCACGCGAACAGCAGGGGTTTCTGACATTTCTTTATTTGTTTAGGTAGATGATAACATAGAAACGGCCGGGCTTCAACCAAAGCCCGGTGTAATTATGTGTGCCATTTCCCATAAATTACTAGGTTTCTCTGATTTTTAAAGATAACTCGCGCAGCTGTTTGGGGCTGACCGGAGAAGGTGCATCAGTCATGGGGCAGGAGGCACTCTGGGTTTTAGGAAAAGCGATGACATCCCGGATACTGTCACGGCCAGCCATCAACATGACCAAGCGGTCGATCCCAAAAGCGATGCCTCCGTGAGGCGGTGCGCCATATTCGAACGCATCCAGCATGAAGCCGAATTTCTCCCGGGCATCCTGACTGTCAATACCTACGGCGGCAAACATCTTCGCCTGCAGATCGCGATTGTGGATACGAATGCTGCCCCCGCCTATTTCAGTACCGTTCAATACGAGGTCATAGGCACGGGCTCTAACCTGCTGGGGTTTGGTGTCCAATAAAGGGATATCCTCCGTTTTAGGAGAGGTAAACATATGGTGAACAGCCGCAAAGCGATTCTCCTCCGGATCGAATTCCAACAGCGGGAAATCGTGTACCCAAGCGAAAGCCAGTTTGGTGGGAGAGCACAGACCTAGCCGCCGGCCTAAATGCAGTCTCAGGAATCCGAGTACCCGGGCTACCACGTCGGCCTGATCCGCACCAAACAGAAGCAGGTCTCCAGGATGGGCATCCAGAGCCTTGACAATCTCCTGCATGGTATCCGGGGCAATAAACTTGCTGATTGGTGACTTCAATTCGGTCTCGGTGACATTGATCCAGGCCATTCCTTTGGCACCATATTCCACTGCCATCCGGCCCAATTCGTCTATCTCACGCCTTGCAAACGAGCCGCAGCCCTTGGCGTTCAAAGCTCTGACCACACCGCCGCTTTGAATAGCGCTGGCGAAAACCTTGAAATCGACGTTAGCAACCAACCCAGATATATCAACTATTTCCCAATCAAAACGCAGATCGGGTTGGTCGGTACCATATTTGAGCATGGCTTCCTGATAGGAAATACGCGGAAATGGAACCGGAATCTCGACCTGACAGCCACTTTGGAACAAACGCGGCATCATTCCCTCTATCAACGCAATGATATCCTCTTCGTCTACAAAAGACATCTCCAGGTCCAACTGCGTAAATTCCGGCTGGCGATCAGCCCGCAAATCCTCATCCCGGAAACAGCGGGCTATTTGAAAGTACTTTTCCATCCCTGCCACCATCAACATCTGTTTGTACTGCTGGGGGGACTGGGGCAGGGCAAAGAATTCTCCTGGATGAAGCCGGCTGGGTACCAGGTAATCGCGTGCCCCTTCCGGGGTACTGCGACCCAGGATCGGGGTCTCGATCTCAATGAAGCCCCGTTCATCTAGATAATCGCGGATTTCTTTGACGACCCGATGGCGCAGCAGCAGATTCTCCTTCATTTCCGGGCGGCGCAGATCCAGATACCGGTAACGCAAGCGCAGCAATTCGTCAACTTCGATACCGTTTTCAATATAGAAAGGCGGAGTCTTGGAAGCATTCAAAACCTCCATTGCCTCTACATATATCTCTACTTTACCGGTCTTAAGATTGGGGTTTTCAGTATCTTTGGGCCGTTCCCGCACTTCGCCGCGGACGGCTACCACGTATTCACCTCTTACGCTTTCAGCCAGGTGGAATGCGGATTCGTCCAGTTCGGGGTTGAATACGATCTGTATTATACCGGAGCGGTCCCGTAAATCGATGAAAATGAGGCCGCCGTGGTCGCGGCGGGAATCTACCCAACCGTTCAGGACCACTGTTTCGCCAACTAATCCCAATCCAATGTCAGTCGCATTATGCGTTCTCTTCATTACCCGGTAATCCTCCCTATCTATCCCAATATCCTCTTTATGTACGGAATCAGCTCCTGCTGGGGTATTTCTTCCTGTTGGCCGGTACCCATGCTGCGCACCGTGAATATGCCCTGGTCCATCTCATTCTCACCCATCAGCACCACGATTCGAGCCCCTAGTTTATTGGCCAGTTTCATTTGAGCCTTCATGCTGCGCCCGTTATAATCGCGATCAGCCCTTATGCCGGCCCGGCGTAAACAATCCAAGATGTGCATCGCTGCATCGGTGTATTTTTCGTCCAAAACCGCCAGGAACACTTCCAAATCAAGAGCCGGCCAGGCTGGCTGTGGATCATTCGCCATGGCCAGTAGCAGGCGTTCCAAACCCAGCGCAAAGCCGATCCCGGGAATATCCGGTCCTCCACAGGCCTTTACCAGGCCGTCGTATCTTCCCCCACCGCCGACTGCGCTCTGGGCCCCAATAGACGGAATGTGAATTTCAAAAGCAGTATTGGTGTAATAATCCAAACCCCGGACTAGATTGTTGTCCTGAATGTATTTGATACCCATGGTATCCAGTGATGACTTGACTGTTGCATAATGACCGGCACAATCGCTGCACAGGCTGTCAATGATATATGGGAATCCTTTTACCGCTTGCTGGCAGGCACTTTCTTTGCAATCCAGCACCCGCAGGGGATTTTTATCAAAACGAGAGCGGCAGTCCGGACACAGCCCGTCCTTTAACGGCGCGATGTGGGCTATGAGTCGTTCCCGGTAGACCTCCCGGCAATCCGGACAGCCAACCGAATTCAGATGCAATTCACAATCTGATAATCCCAGCTTGGCCAGGATTGCGATTAACAGAGCAATCACTTCGGCATCCACATAGGGACTTCGGCTCCCGAAGACTTCTACCCCGAATTGATGAAACTGCCGGTAGCGACCGGTTTGGGGGCGGTCATAGCGAAACATGGGACCGATGTAATACCATTTGACTGGCATGACCCCCCCAAAAACCCGGTTTTCGATCAAAGACCGGGCGCAGGAGGCAGTGCCTTCCGGCCGTAAAGTCAGGCTGCGGTCGGATTTATCCAGAAAGGTGTACATCTCTTTGGTCACAATGTCGGTAGTGTCACCCACTCCCCGTTCAAACAATTCCGTATGCTCGAAAAGAGGAGTCCTAATCTCGTTATAGCCGAAAAGGGCGGCGGTTTCCCGCAATTTTCTCTCCAGGTATTGCCACTTAAGGGATTCGGGCGGGAGGATATCGTACGTGCCCCGCGGAGCTTTGATTTCCATCAAGAGTCCCCCGTTTACGTGTTTTCTCTGGATAATTCTAGAGTAAGGCTTGA
>JAKJCH010000001.1:56232-56464 GCA_022706565.1 Bacillota bacterium
GACATATTTGCTGTTGGCTCCTCCCCCCAAACCGATTATGGTCTGCCGCTCCTCGATCATCTGGATGTTATAGATGCATGGGCTCTGCCCCTGCTCATAGCCGATGTTCTCCAGGTTGGCCCGCATGTGTTTCTGCCGGTACAAGTAATAGGGCTTAAAACCGTGTTCCCGGAAGAAGTGGTCCAGCCACTCCATACCTCGCACTACCTCTTCAGCGTAAGTTTTTGGAAGA
>JAKJCH010000200.1:0-2545 GCA_022706565.1 Bacillota bacterium
CCCGCCTGAACCTTGGCCGCCTGTTGGCCGTGGCCCCGGACATCCTGCTCCTGGACGAGCCCACCAATCACCTGGACCTGGATTCGGTGGAATGGCTGGAGGATTTCGTCCGCAGCTACCCCGGCACGGTCCTGGTGATATCCCATGACCGCCGGTTCTTAGACCGGGTGGCCACCCGTATAATCGAATTGGAGGGTGGGATGCTTAAGTCCTACTCCGGCAATTACAGTGCTTATCAGCAGAAGAAGGCTGCTGAAGTTCTTGCCCATCAGCGGGCTTTTGAGAAACAGCAGGTCCATATTCAGAAGACCGAAGATTACATCCGCCGTTTCAAAGCCGGGATAAAGTCCAAACAGGCCCGGGGCCGCCAGCTGCAATTGGAACGCCTGGAACGCCTGGAGGACCGGACTCCGGAACGCCGCCTGCGGGCTCGGGGAATGCGGATCAACCAGACCAGCGGGGATGAGGTGCTTCTCGTGGAGGGCGTCAGCAAGTCCTACCATGGCCGTATCTTGTTGCGGGATATTGACCTGCGCCTCCATAGGGGAGAAAAGATAGCATTAATAGGGCCCAACGGCAGTGGGAAAACAACTCTCTTGAAAATAATCAGCCGCCAGGTGCAACCTGATGCTGGGGATATAAAACTGGGCAGCCGAGTACAAATGGCCCTCTTTACCCAGGAACACGAAGACCTTCACCCCGAACACACGGTACTGGAGGAGATCATACTCACCTTCGACCTTACCCTGGAGGAAGCCCGCTCGGCGTTGGGAGGAATGCTGTTCAGCGCTGATGAGGTGCTTAAGAAGGTAGGGGACCTGAGTGGCGGTGAACTGGGGCGGCTGGCTTTTTTGAAGGTGATGCTGTCCGGCGCCAACCTGCTGCTGTTGGATGAACCCACCAATCACCTCGACATACCCAGCTGCCTGGCAGTTGAGACTATGCTAAGGAACTACCCAGGTACGGTGCTATTGGTTTCCCATGACCGCTTTTTCATCGACCAGGTGGCTGAGCGGGTAGTCGCCATAGAAGACGGTCGGATCGAGTATTACTGGGGTGATTACAGCTATTATCACGAAAAGAAAATGGCCCGGGAACAAGAGCTGGCCGCCGCTGGCCGGGAGAGTGCCAAAAAGGCGCCTGGCCCCGACCGCCGGCAGCGGGAAGCAGAAAAGGAAAGGCTGCGAATTCAGCGCCGTTTGGAGCGGGAAATCGAAGCCCTGGAACAGAGCATATTTGCAGCCGAGAGCAGGAAAACTGAATTGGAAGCAGAAATGTCCGACCCGGCTACTTACAGCAATGATGAAAAAGCCCTCCTTTGCAGCCGGGAATACGAGCAGGTCAAAACCGCCCTGGTTCAACAGTATAAACGGTGGGAGGATTTGCAGGAAGCGCTCCAGCCCTTGGCCGAGGGAAAGGGTTAAGATATAAGACTGAAAGGAATTGAGATGGAATTTTTACCAGTCAGCCGGGCGGATTTGGAATCCCGCGGCTGGGATGAACTGGACATAATCATAGTCAGCGGTGATGCCTATGTTGATCACCCGGCCTGGGCTGCCGCCTTGCTGGGCCGGTTTATGGAGTCCAAAGGCTATCGGGTGGGTATAATCGCCCAGCCCGACTGGCGCGATTTGGAGGACATAACCAGCCTGGGACAGCCGCGTTTGTTTTTCGCGGTATCCGGGGGCAACCTGGATAGCATGGTAAGCCATTATACGGCCGATAAAAACAAGCGCCGGGAGGATATGTATTCGCCCGGGGGTCAGGCCGGGCTGCGTCCGGATCGGCCCACAATTGTCTACAGCAACCTGATCCGCCAGGCATACCCGGGAGTACCGATCGTCATCGGCGGGGTGGAAGCCAGTCTTCGCCGCCTGGCCCATTATGATTATTGGAGTAATCAGGTGCGCCGCTCCATCCTGGTGGACAGCCGGGCCGACCTGCTGGTTTACGGCATGGGCGAATACCAGTTGCTGGAGATCGCCAAACGGCTCCATGCCGGGCAGGACATTGCCTATATGCACAATCTGCGCGGAACCTGTTATCTGACCGGGAAGCTCCCCGAGGCGGCCGAAAAGCTGCCATCCTACGAGCAGGTGGCCGCTGATAAAGCGGCCTTCGCGGCGGCTGCCCGTACCATGCTGGGAAACCTAAACCCTTATTGTTCAATCCCCTTGGCCCAACAGCATGCCGGACGCTGGGTGGTGCAGAATCCGCCTCCCGAACCCCTTACCACCGCCCAGCTGGATGAAATCTACGATCTGCCTTTCTTGCGCCGCAGCCATCCCCGTTATGATAGCCAAGGGGGAATCCCCGGCCTGGCACCGGTGCAGTTTTCCATAGTTACCCACCGAGGCTGTTTCGGAGGATGCTCCTTCTGCTCGCTGGGGATGCACCAGGGCAAGTTTATTCAAAACCGCAGCCCCGAATCAATCGTCCGGGAGGCTGAAGGCTTGACCGGGCATCCCGATTTCAAAGGCACCATCCCCGATGTGGGAGCCCCTTCAGCCAACATGTACGGTTTAAAGGGCACCAATGAGGGGAT
>JAKJCH010000200.1:2581-2874 GCA_022706565.1 Bacillota bacterium
CGTATGCAAGAATTTGATCGTCGACCATACCCCCTCGGTCAAATTGTGGCGTCGGCTCCGCAAAATACCGGGGATCAAGCATATCTTTGTGGCCTCGGGCCTGCGTTATGACCTGCTGCTGCGGGACCGCTCCACTTACCTGCATGATCTCTGCAAATATCATGTGAGCGGGCAGCTCAAAATAGCCCCGGAGCATGTCTCCGAACGAGTGACCCATCTGATGAACAAACCCGGTCCGGGTGAATATAAACGGTTTATAGAAAAATTCAAGCGGATCAACCGGGCACTGGGCA
>JAKJCH010000201.1 GCA_022706565.1 Bacillota bacterium
TCCACACTCTTTACGTTTTGGCTGCGCCTTTGCGCTTTATAACATTGACATGCGGCATTCGGTCAGTGTATACTCGTTGCACAATTGAATAAGCCTTATCCAGAGTGGTGGAGGGACGGGCCCGATGAAACCCGGCAACCGACTTTAGTGTACGGTGCCAAATCCTGCAGGAATTGTTCCTGAAAGATAAGAGGGGTATAAAACATAAAGCCCTCTTTTGGTGGAAGAGGGCTTTTCATATATTACAGTTATGAGGAGAGGAAAGAATGATTAAAGACATTGAAGGCATTTTGCGGGAAAGGATTCTGGTGCTGGATGGAGCCATGGGCACCATGCTCCAGCAAAAAGGCATGATGCCGGGACAGTGTCCGGAACTGTTCGGGATAGAGCATCCGGAAGTCCTGCAGGAAATCCATCAACAATATGCAGAAGCCGGGGCTGAGATAATCGAAACCAACACATTCGGGGCCAATCGTTTTAAGCTGGCTGAATACGGTTTGGAGGATAGAGTCGAGGAGATTAACGCTGAAGCAGTCCGACTGGCCCGGGCTGCAGCTAAAAACAAGGCTTTGGTGGCTGGCTGCATTGGTCCGACCGGCCGCTTGCTGCGGCCGATGGGTAATGTGAATTTTGATGATTTGTATGATGCTTTTGCCCAGCAGGCGGCAGCCTTGGAAAGAGCGGGGGCTGATCTGATCTCCATCGAGACCATGACTGATATTGGAGAGATGCGGGCGGCTTTGATTGCAGCCAAACAGGCCAGTCGGCTACCGGTTATTGCTCATTTGACATTCGAGTCCGGAGGCCGGACCATGACCGGGACTGATCCCTTGACCACGGTGGTAATCCTGGATGCTTTGCAGCCGCTGGCCATAGGGGCCAATTGCTCAGGGGGAGCCTTGGATCTGTTACCAATAATCGAGGTGATGGGCAGGCATAGCAGGAGTTTTATATCGGTGGAGCCCAATGCCGGTCTGCCCCGTCTGGTGGGAGACAAAACTGTTTTCCCCGCCCTTCCCGAGGAGATGGCTGAACACGCCCTGCGCCTGAAAGATGCGGGGGCCAATCTTATCGGCGGCACCACCCCCCAGCATATCCAATCAATCGCCGCGGTACTTAAGGGCATGCCAGCGGTACGTCGCCAAGCGGCGCAACTGCGCGGATTTGCTTCCCGCAGTCAGGTTTTATTGATTGGTGCTGACCAGCCTTTGGCCGTGATTGGCGAGAGAATCAATCCCACAGCCAGGAAGAAGCTGGCCAGTGATATTAAAGAGGGGAAAATGCAGTTGGTGGTTGAAGAGGCCAAACGCCAAGCCGGGGTCGCATCGATGTTGGACGTTAACATGGGGGTTCCCGGTATCGATGAACCGGCGGCCATGAATCAGGCCGTGGCAGCAATACAAGCCGCGGTGGACATACCTTTGTCATTGGATTCCACCAATCAACGGGCGATTGAAGAGGGATTGAAGAGTTTTGTCGGTCGGGCTCTGATAAACTCCACCACTGGCGAAGACAAGAGCCTGGATGCGGTTTTGCCACTGGCCAAGAAATACGGAGCAGCGGTACTGGGACTGTGCCTGGATGAAAATGGGATTCCCGATTCAGCGGAAGGACGTATGCAGGTGGCCCGTAAGATATACCGGCGGGCCAGGGAATGCGGTCTGCGGGATGAAGATATATTTATAGACTGTCTGGTTAAGACCGCCAGCGCAGAGCAGGTGCAGGTAATGGAAACATTGTCGGCCGTACAGCAGGTAAAGCAGGAAATGGGAGTAGGAACCGTCCTGGGAATCAGCAACGTGTCGCATGGACTTCCGGCTCGTGACATATTGAACTCGACCTTCCTGGCGATGGCCTGGGCAGCCGGACTGGATTTGCCTATCCTCAATCCTTTCGACCAGCGGATGATGGACGTGACCCGGGCGGCCGCGGTACTCCTGAACCGGGATGAGCATTGTGCCTCTTTTATTAATTATTACAAGAATTATAGTTCCAATTCCTTATCGACGGGTGGGATGCGCCACCCGATTTGCGAACGCTGCAACATTCCCGATCAGATCAAGGACAGGGAAGCGGGAACGACAACCAAAAATACTGCGAATCTACCTGCAGCGGAGACGGCCACTGATGACATAACCGTACGCATCCAGAAGGCGGTAATGGAAGGCAACAGCGTTATAATGGAAGCTTTAATCGAAGAAGCGCTGCAGAAGGGGATGCCAGCTTTAGATATAGTCAACCAGGGCCTGATACCGGGGATTGAAAGGGCGGGGGAGTTGTATGAACAGAAGAAATATTTCCTGCCCCAGCTCATGACCGCCGCGGAAGCAATGAAGAAGGCCTTTGCATTTATTAAGCCATTCCTATCCCAGGAAGCAGCCACCCAGCACAATGGTACAATTGTCATGGCAACAGTTGAAGGCGATATTCATGATATAGGCAAGAACATAGTCATCGTAATGCTTGAGAATTATGGTTTCAAGGTAGTGGATTTGGGCAAGGACGTGCCGGCTGATAAAATATTGGAAGCCGCCCGGCAGGAAGACGCCGATATCATTGGATTGAGTGCTCTCATGACCACTACTATGCCTCGAATGCGGGACGTAATAGAAGGGGTTAAGAATCTCAACCTGAGATCAAGGGTGATGGTGGGGGGAGCGGTGTTGAACCAGGAGTATGCCGACCAGATAGGAGCCGATGCCTATTCAGCCGATGCCCGGGCGGCCGTAAAGACAGCCCAGCAGCTGATGAGGTTATTTATAAGGAGGGTCAAGTGATGGCAGTCAAGAGGAGCTATGAAGAGATCAATGAAAAGATAAGACGCGGGGAAGCGGTAGTGGTGACCGCTGAAGAAGTCATCGAGG
>JAKJCH010000202.1 GCA_022706565.1 Bacillota bacterium
GGGAAGTGATCCTGGGTCCTTTCAGTATCGATGATCGCCGCCGGGAGATCAAGCTTGATAAGCGTATCCTGGAATTATCGCCAACCGAATATGAACTCCTTAAATACATGGTTCTGAACCATGGTCTGGTGCTGAGTAAAAAACTAATACTGGACAAGGTATGGGGTTATGATTTCGGTGGGGAAGAGAACATTGTCGAGGTCTATGTGCGTTCTCTGCGGGAGAAGCTTAATGATAAGGACCATCGCCTTATCCGCACTCTGCGTGGTTCAGGCTACCGGGTGGATATATGAAGACGGCTCACACGGATAAACCCGGTCCCGGAAGACTGGAGTTTCATTCCCTGAGATTTCAGCTGTTATCTCGGTCCTTGATAATACTGGCGGTGCTGCTGGGCTTTATCGGCATCATCCAATATGTTTTCATGCGCGATAACACCTTTAGGAACATGGCTGTCAGCCTGCAGGGTCAGGTTCGCAACATAAGCCCTACGGCATGGGAATCACTGTTGGCCGGCTCGTCCTCAGGGACCGACGAACAGCCCAGGCCGCCAGTCATTCTAATGCCTGGAACCAGCTTGGCCTTTATTGACGAAGAGGGAAATTACGCCTTGCTAATCAGTGATCACGGATTTCAGCCCCCCTCTCTTACCCCGGAACAGAAAAATCAGTTAATAGACCCGCGTAGCCGCCAGTTCTATTTACTCGATAATACCGGGTCCGAAGAACAACTGGTAGTAGCCGTTCCAGTAGGCCGCGAAGCCGGTCAAACAATGGGCACCGCCATAATCAGCACCCGCACCGCACCTCTTAAGGAACTGCTCCTGCGCCACATGTTGGTATTCTTGGCCCTGGCTCTGGGAGCACTGTTCATGGGTTTACTAGCGTTCCTGCCGGTATTGAGAAGGACTCTTATTCCTTTGTCCAATATGGTGGATACGGCGGCCCAGATCGACGCCGGCAACCTGGACCGGCGTTTTCCCACCCAACAAGGACAAGTCGAAGTCGATCGTTTGGCGGAATCCTTCAACGGAATGCTGCATCGTTTGGAGGTTACATTCTCTGCCGAGAAAGAAACCCAGGAGCAGATGCGGCGTTTCATCGCCGATGCTTCACATGAACTGCGCACCCCGTTGACCTCGATCCACGGATTTCTGGAAGTCTTGCTGAGGGGGGCGGCCAACCAGCCAGAGCAGCTTGAAACCGCCCTGCAAAGTATGCATAGCGAGTCCCTAAGGCTTAACAAACTGGTCGAAGACCTGCTCTTGCTGAGCAAACTGGACCGGACTCCCTACGCGGAGATGGAGGTTGGATATCTCGATCAAACCTTGATGGAGATGGAGCCGCAGCTGCGTATCTTGGCCGGAGAGCGCCGCTTGGTCCTCACAATCCAGCCAGATTTGGAATGCCGCTTCAATCCTGATCAAATCAAGCAGGTAGTATTGAATCTGTTTCAGAACGCGGTTCAGCATACCGATTCGTTTGAAGGAGTCATTCGGGTATCGCTGCTGAAAGCGCACGAGAAGGTACAGTTGGTCATCCAGGACAATGGGCCGGGCATCAGCCCGGAGCATATCAATCATATCTTTGAACGTTTTTACCGCAGTGACAACTCACGTAATCGCCGGGAAGGGGGGGCTGGTCTGGGGCTATCCATCACCAAGGCCATCGTGGAAGGTCATGGAGGCACTATCCAGGTAAGCAGCAAGGTAGGCGAAGGGACCAGAGTGCAAGTTACGTTCCCCGAAGCCGACCTGTGGTCGGGCCAGGCTGCCTCCAGCGGTCGCATTTGATTTAAACTACCTGTATTGATATCGCCTGCACGCGCGGTGCATTGCTGACGTTAATGCAGAATGGTATATTTTAGGTGTATAGGGTTGCTATCGCAAACATTTTTCAGCTGCCTGGATGTTTTGTTTCATCGCTAGAACAGCAGAAAGGAAGAGTGAATTATGTTCGGGAAAAGGTTGAAATCCAGATTCGCTTGGTTTCTCGTGGCCGGTATGCTCCTAGCCATCCTCTTAGCCGGCTGCGCCGGCAATAATGGTTCCAATCCGTCAGGGCCGGCCCCCACCCCGGATAACGGCAAACAACCCCTGGTATCGGCCCAGCCGGTCGCCTGGACTTCTAACGGGACGGTGACCGACAACGAATACTCCCAGTTCCAGCAAATCGGCCCGCTGCAGGTTTTTACCCGGGTGGAAGGTGATCAGGTCTGTATGGCACTCCGAGCCCAAAACAACGGTTACATAGCCCTGGGGATCCGGCCGGATTTCAAGATGCAGGGGGCGGACGACATTATCTGTACCATCAGCGGCGGCACAGTCAGTATTACCGATGCCTATTCGACTGGTGCCTTTGGCCCCCACCCACTCGACACGGAGCTGGGGGGCAGCAATAACATCCTTGATCCCAGCGGCTCACAATCCGATGGCTGGGTGACCTTTGAATTCAAACGCCAATTGGTGACCGGCGACAACCGAGACAAACCCCTAACTATAGGTGACAATCCGGTAATCTGGTCCGTAGGTAGGTCGGCCGACACCAGCATTCAGCACACCAACCGGGGCTCTGGCACACTAACGCTGAGATAGTCGCTCCGGAGTTGATTCCCGTTTGCGGCGGCGCAGATGGTAAGCCACCCAAAACAACCAGATGACAGCCACCAAAACTCCGGCTCCGGTGTGCACCGTGTGCAGGGCATCCATGAAAGCGGTCTGGTAATCCAAGATAACCGACTGGCGATCGAAAACCAGGCTGAAGAGAAGAACCGACAGACTGATTCCCAGGGAATAGGAAAGATTGCGGTTGGTGGAAATAAAGCCGCCGCCATATCCGGCCTTTTCTTTGGGTATGGAACCGA
>JAKJCH010000203.1 GCA_022706565.1 Bacillota bacterium
TCGTAAAATTCTTGAAAGTCCTCCTGCAACTGGCCGTCGTACCATGTCGATGATCCCAATAACAATACGTCGTTAGTTGTCATGTCCCTGGGTTCAGCATCGGTAACGTCCAACAAAGTCACGTCGAAACGCGTTTTCAGTTCCTGGGCCAGGACTTGGGCGATTTTTTCGGTATTCCCCGTCGAAGATCCGTAAATTATCAATGCTTTCTCCAATTTTGCACCTCCTAGATTATTCAGACCACCAATTCATTAGTAGGGTGTTCGCGGAAGCCTGGTTATATTCCCGTGCCAAATTTTGGCCCAGCCAGTGAGGCAAGGCTCACTCACTGAATGCGGTCTGCCGGAATACCATATTAGAAATGGATACTTGAGGGTGATATATTGAACTCCGTTGTTGAGATCAACGATCTGAATATGACTTACCAATCCCCCAATGGTGAGGTCCATGCTTTGGACAACATAAGCTTTTCCGTCACTGACGGTGAATTCATAGCGATCGTTGGCCCCAGCGGCTGTGGCAAGTCAACTTTATTATCCATTCTTTCCGGGTTGCTGCCGCCTACTTCTGGTCAGGTCTTGCTTTATGGAGAACCAATTAACGGCCCATCCAAGAAGACCGGCTATATGCTGCAAAAGGACCATCTGTTCGAATGGAGGTCCATACTTAAGAACATTCTGCTGGGGGTGGAGATTCAAAGGGCGCTTACCCCTGAGGTGGAAAAAAGGGCCATCCAATTTTTGCAGACCTATGGACTGTATGAATTTCGCAATAAATATCCCGAACAACTGTCAGGCGGCATGCGGCAGAGAGCCGCCTTAATCCGTACCCTGGTAACCGACCCGCAGATACTCTTGCTGGATGAAGCTTTTTCGGCTTTGGATTACCAAACCCGACTGGTCGTAAATGAAGATATCTATAAAATAATCAAGAAGGAAAACAAAACCGCCATCCTGGTCACCCATGACATTGCAGAGGCCATCAGTATGGCTGACCGGGTGATCGTTCTTTCTCAGCGGCCCGGCACCGTTAAGCAGATTTATGATATCCAGCTATCCTGCGAACTTAGAACGCCTTTGCACTGCCGGGAAGCCCCCGAATTCAGATATTATTTCCAGAAGATATGGAGGGAGTTGGATATCCATGTATAATCCAGCCCTGGCATCATCGCCGCCCAAACAGCAGGTTAAGCCCATTTCGGCTGCCCATAAACGTTACCTGCAAGATCTAAGGCGTCACCGGGTATTAGTCCGAGCTACCCAATTGATGATTCTGGTGCTGATATTTGCCTTATGGGAAATTTTGGCCCGAGCATCAATAATCGATCCCTTTATAACCAGCCAACCTTCCCGGATCCTGCGAACCATTACGACGCTGTACCAGGAAGGGGCGCTGTTCAACCATATAGGCATTACCTGTCTGGAGACCATTATAGGTTTCGTGTTGGGGACCATCATCGGTGTGGGATGCGCCATATTGTTATGGTGGTCGAAGTTCTTATCGGAGGTTTCCGAGCCTTATCTGGTAGTCCTCAACAGCCTGCCCAAAATTGCCTTGGGACCAATATTTATTGTCTGGATCGGAGCCGGGCCGACGGCCATTATCGTCATGACTCTAGCCATCTCCCTGATCGTAACCATCCTGGAGGTACTGAGTGGCTTTCTGGGGGTAGACAAGGAAAAGGTTAAGCTAGTTCAGATTTTCGGCGGCAGCAAGTTCCAAATACTGACCAAGGTATTGTTACCCGCTTCTTTCCCTAACATAATCAACGCTTTGAAGGTCAATGTAGGGTTGTCCTGGGTGGGTGTCATAGTTGGTGAGTTCCTGGTTTCCAGGGCTGGACTGGGCTACCTTATTGTTTACGGCGGGCAGGTTTTCAAACTCGACTTGGTTATGACCAGCGTGGTTATCCTCGCGATAGCCGCCACCATTATGTACAAAGGAGTTGTCCAGTTCGAGCAGTTTGTTCTGAGTAAAACTGGTTTAAAACAGAGAGAGGAGAAGAATCTGATATGAGAAAAGTATGGGTTTTGTTAGTGATGGTTATGGCGGGGGCGGCTTTGATTGTGACCGGATGCGGTAAATCCGATTCCCAGCCACTGACCAAGGTTTCTTTGTCGGAGGTCACCCATTCCATATTCTATGCGCCCCAGTATGTAGCCCTTAACCTGGGTTTTTTTGAGGAGGAAGGTCTTGCCATAGAATTGTCCAACGGGCAGGGAGCTGACAAGGTGATGACTGCGGTTTTGACTGACCAGGCTGATATCGGGCTGGCCGGCCCGGAAGCCAGTATATACGTATATAATGAAGGCAAAGAGGATTACAGTGTGGTGTTTGCCCAATTGACCAACGGTGATGGCACCTTCCTGATGAGCCGCCAACCAGAGCCGGAATTCAAATGGACAGATTTGCAGGGCAAGACCGTTATTGGAGGGCGCAAAGGCGGAATGCCGGCCATCATTCTGGAATATGTGCTGGAGAAAAACGGCATGACGGTGGGCCAGGATGTATTCATCGACACCACCATGCAATTCGCGGCTATGCCGGGGGCGTTTTTGGGCGGCCAGGGTGATTACGTAATAATCTTTGAGCCTACCGCCTCCACCATGCAGAAGGAAGGCAAAGCCTACATCGTTGCCTCATTAGGGGTGGAAAGCGGCGAAGTGCCTTACACCGCCTATTTCGCGAAGAAAAGTGTTGCAGAGAAAAATCCCCAGCTGCTGGAAAAATTCACCCGGGCGATATACAAGGGGCAGCAATGGGTCGATAGTCATTCGCCGATCGAGATAGCCAGGGCCGTAAAGCCCAGCTTCCCGGATGAATCGGAAGAGATTTTAGCTGCTGCCATCCAGAA
>JAKJCH010000204.1 GCA_022706565.1 Bacillota bacterium
CATCACCCCTGCAGTTGGACCTAATTACCAGGAAGCTGGACAGGGAATGGGTGCTACCATAACCATCGCCAACCAAAAGAATGGCTATACGCTTACTGACCGGGGTACTTACCTGGCTCAAATGAAGAACGTAGCTCTGGTTCCAATGGTTGAGGGCGAGAAAGCTCTCTTGAATATCTATCATGTTATGACTGTTAATCCGGAGAAATGGCCCAAGGTAAACTTTGAGGGCGCCAAGGCATTTGCCGATTTTATGGTGGCACCGGCAACTCAGGATATCATTAAAACCTTTGGCGTCGACAAATATGGACAGCCCTTATTCTTCCCCGATGCCGGCAAGAACGAAGAAGATTTGGGCAAGGCGGCATAGACTCTATAACGCAGATAGGGATGTGAATATGTGGAACTAATCTGGGAGGGCCTGGTCCAGGCATTTTATTTACTTATTTCTTTGGACCCCGCGGTATTGGAGGTGACCATTCTTACATTCAAGGTATCGGGCTCCGCAACCCTTATCAGTGTTTTAATCGGGGTCCCCCTTGGCTGGTTGCTGGCCTTGAAGAGATTTCCCGGCCGCAACTTTCTGGTCAGTTTGGCCAATTTCGGGATGGGGCTGCCGCCGGTGGTGGTGGGTCTATGGGTGAGTATCTTTCTCTGGCGTTCAGGCCCTTTTGGAGCCTTCAACATTATTTATACCCCTTATGCCATTGTGATAGCACAAGCAGTAATAGCGTCACCGATTGTGACCAGTTTTACCCTGGCTGCGATCCAGCAAATCCATCCTCGCATTCGTCTGCAGTTAAAGGCCTTGGGTGCCAATCAGATCCAGATGTTGTGGAGTCTGGTCCGGGAAGCCCGACTGGGATTGTTGGCCGCGGTTATGGCGGGTTTTGGCGGGGTGATATCGGAGGTCGGGGCGTCGCAAATGGTTGGCGGTAACATTACCGGCCAGACCAGAGTCCTGACCACTGCTACGGTTCTGGAAGTCAACAAGGGCAATTTTGATGTGGCCATCGCTATAAGTATTATCCTGTTGCTGCTCGCCTATGGCGTCACCGCATTCTTGACTACCGTTCAGCAATGGAGGAGAGAATCATGAGTGCGGTAATTGAGATCCAGGACATGACCCTTGTACTCGGTGGCAGAAAGATTCTTGATGTCCCGACATTTTCTTTGGAATCAGGAGAATCAGTGAGTTTGATGGGCCCCAACGGAGCTGGCAAAAGCAGCCTGTTGTTTGTGATGGCCCTGTTGCAGGATCCTACCAGCGGCAAGCTCAAATATTTTGGTAAAAGCCTGGAGGAACACCCTCGTTTGGAATTGCAGCGCCGCATGGCCATGGTTTTTCAAAAACCAATGTTGCTGGATCTGAATGTGGTAGAGAATGTGGATCTGGGCCTGAAATTCCGAGGCATCAATCGCAAAGAGAGAACCAGGCGGATAATGGATAGTCTGGAACAGATGGAGGTTGCTCACCTGGCTCATCGCCGGGCCCGCTCGCTCTCCGGTGGCGAAGCCCAGCGGGTGGCCATCGCCAGGGCGGTAGCCCGCAGGCCTGCGCTGATTCTTGCAGACGAGCCAACGGGCAACCTGGATGCGGACAATGCCGTGAACATCCTGCAGCTGCTGGCGTCCTTCAAGGACAAGGATACGACGGTCATTGTCACAACCCATGCGACCCACCTGATGGAGCATCAGAAGGATGCCACGGTTGTCCATGTGGATAAAGGCAATATAACAGTAGAGCGGCGGGGTATGTGATATGCGGTTATTTCGGAACATCGGCTATTTTTTCAAAGAAGCTGCAAAAGTGCTTTGGATGAACAAGGTTTCGAACTTCTTTTCTTTACTGGGCGCCATCCTGGTGCTGTTTCTCTTCGGCCTGGTGGTTTCGGGCTGGAGGATATCCGATCGGTTTGTGGAGATGCTGCAGAAAGAGGCGGAAATCAGCGCGTATTTTGAAGAAAACACCGGCGCCGGCGAAGCGGAGGAGCTTGTCGGTTTTATCAAGACCATGGACGGGGTATGGGATGCCCGGTTTGTCGGAACCGAAGAAGCCCGGATGCGGATGCAGGAGGTTCTGGGGGAAGAAGCCCATATCCTGGAGCTTTTTGAGCAAAACCCCTTCGAAGCCTTTATCGAGGTCAGAATCGATCTGGGCAAAATGGATAACATCCTGGAACAGGTGAAGCATTTGAAGGGAATCGCCTATGTGCGGGACAATCGGGAGATCCTGCGGCAGCTTCAGGACATATCAAGGGTTCTGGAGGTTTTAATGGTTCTGATGATCGCCGCAGTGGGCGTAACGACCATGGTGATCATCTCCCATATGGTTCGCCAGGCCATCTACCAGAACAAGGATCATATCTATACGCTAAGGCTGCTCGGAGCGCCGGACCGGTTCATCGGGTTTCCATACCTGCTGGTCGGGATGCTGCTGACCCTGCTGGGAGGATGCCTGGCATCGCTGTCCATCGTACTTTTGCTGCGGGAAGCCTATGGCCGGATGGGCGGCATCCTTCCGTTCATTCCGCTGCCCTCGCTGCAGGAGCTGGCGATGTGGCCTGCAATTGCCATCATGGGGTTCAGCATCGTTTTAGGGCTTTTGGGAAGCGTGTTTGGAATTTCAGCGGCAAACCGTGAAAAGCGATCCTGAATAAGGCATCACCCTGGCCGGATGGTGTCACGTCACATACCACCCAGTTCCGGCATGATGGAATTGGGTGCCGCATTTTCGCAGCAATTTCAAGCAGGATCGAAACATCCTGCAAATTCTTTTCTATAATCCCTGAGTATGATACAATAGAACAAGCTGAAAATGGAAGGAACTTTACATAATGCTTACAA
>JAKJCH010000205.1 GCA_022706565.1 Bacillota bacterium
AACGAAATTTCCCCGCTACCTCAGCTGTCAGTTCCCCCTGTTCGCTTACCACCCGGTAAAGATCTTTGGACTGGGTGATGACCCGGCCCAAATACAGATTAGCGGGAATACCATCGGGCAGCCAGGCTGAAACCCATCCGTAATCGCTCAAATTAATCAAACTCATAAGGTTACCTCCGTTTAGACCACTTGTCCTGTTTGCAGTCTATCAATTACTGTCTCGGCTTTCGCCGACCCGTCTTATCATCAGGCATTCCCCCACCAGGAAGTCCCATATAATTGATTGAAAATACACTCTCAGATCTGAAGGATTCATGACGCGCCGCCCGAAGTTTCACATGGTCGGGAAAATCCCTTTCCCATGCATAAGCTTAATCTATTCGATAAAGAACCTATTTGCAAGCGTCTGGCCGGGCAATCACTCGGCCTGGGTTCGAATCTGTGGTAAGATAGCGGCAGGATCTGTCCGGTCAAGGTTACCATCAGTGCAACCATGGGCAGCATCTTTCACTAATGAAGGAGCCGGTCTATTTTGAAAAGAAGTCTGACGATTCTGTTACTATTGCTGCTGGCTGCCATGGTATTACTGAGCGGTTGCACCGACATCAGAACTAATGAGCCTGTCAATCCTGCTTCGCCACCGGCGCCGGATCCGCTTAAGGTCCATTTCATTGATGTAGGTCAAGGAGATGCCATATTGATTCAGACCCCCGTCGGGCAGAATATGCTGGTCGATGCCGGCGAGAACATTTATGGCAGCCGGGTCATCGAGTACCTGGAAGCGCAGGGAGTGGAGCGGCTGGATGTGGTAGTTGCGAGCCACACCCATTCCGATCATATCGGCGGAATGGATGCGGTAATAGATCATTTTCCGGTAGGAGCGATCTACATGCCGGAAATCACCCAGAATACCAAGAGTTTTAGAGATGTCTTGATCTCCGTGCAGCGGGCAGGGCTGACAGTCACTTCCGCCAAAGCTGGGGTGACAGTGCCTCTGGATGGGGTTGAATGCCGCCTGTTGGCGCCGGTAAAGGAGTACTATCAGGAATTGAATGATTACAGCGTGGTAGTTCGGCTCGCTTTTGGCCGCCATGCATTTCTGCTTACCGGGGATGCGGGAAACATCCCGGAAAGCGACATACTTGGCACCAAAGCTGATTTGCAAGCCACAGTGCTGAAGGTGGGGCATCATGGCAGCTACTCTTCCAGTTCAACTCGATTTCTCAATGCAGTGGGAGCCCGTTATGGGGTAATAATGCTGGGTAAGGATAACGATTACGGTTATCCCCATGACTCAGCCTTGCAGCGTTTGAACCGGACCGGGATGCAGATCTATCGTACCGACCAGAATGGATCCATAGTCTTCAGTACCGATGGACAGGACCTCCAAATCTCTACGGAGAGGTGAGTTTTATGAAGTGTGCAATCATCGATAGATTTGAAGGCCGCTGGGCAATAGTGGAAATTGATGGAGAAATGAAAAGCATCCGGCGTCAGTTGATTCCCCCCGAGGCCCGGGAGGGCGATGTTCTGGTCCTGGTACGAAGACGCTGGCAGGTTGACCGCGAGGCCACCGCCAAGCTGCGCCAGGAGGTGGAGCGACTGGCCGATGAGGTTTGGGAATAGAACCGTTTACTTGACCTGTTTGCGATCCGGCTCATTCAGGAACAGATATAGAATCAACAGCCCACCCCCAATAACAATAGCCATGTCGGCCACGTTGAAGACTGGAAACCAGCCAATGCTGAAAAAATCACGTACCGCGCCATAATTCCAGCGGTCGATCAGGTTGCCGATTGTGCCCCCCACGATCAAACCCATCGCGTACTGCACCCAAGCCGGCAATTTATAGGTCAGGTGAACATAGATCATTATACAAATAATAAGTATGGCCATAATCAGAAACAGCCAGGACTTGCCTTGCAATACGCCGAAGGCCGCCCCGCGATTCATGACGAAGGTGAGGTTGAAGAGATTATGGATAAGCGGAATGCTGTCGCCTGGATCAAGCAATTCCATTATACGGATCTTGCTAAATTGGTCTAGCATGATTATTGCCGCTATGGTCGACCAGAAGCGCAAAATAAGAGTCCCCCTGTTTGGATGCTGACATTATGCGGTTTGTGCCGGAGCCAATTGTATTATAGTTTATGCGGCCGGGATGCGCCATACCATAGTAGCATAACTTTACCAACCTATCAGGGTCGTTTATAATTTAGACGTTTAAAACTAATGCCGGGAGGTCGACATGCAATCAATAATCAAAGACATAGGACTGGCCGCCGCCGGTTACCATAAGTTGGAGTGGGTCCAAAACCATATGCCGGTTCTGAATCGTCTCAAGCAGGAATTCGAGCAGACCCAACCTCTGGCCGGAAAAACCGTGGCTTGTTGTCTGCACCTGGAGGCCAAGACCGGCTATCTGCTGCAGACTTTGCAAGCTGCTGGAGCGCGAGTCATCGCCTGCGCCAGCAATCCCCTCTCCACTCAGGATGATGTGGTAGCAGCCCTGGTCGATTCAGGGATAACCGTTTTTGCCATTCATGGAGAAAGCATCGCCGATTATCGCCTTTACCTGGAGAAAACCCTGGATTGCCAGCCCGACGCCATAATCGACGACGGGGCCGACCTGGTGACCTTGCTGCATAAGGAAAGACCGGAACAGGCCCGCATGATCATTGGTGGCTGCGAGGAGACTACCACCGGCATTGTCCGGCTCCGCTCTATGGATGAGGATGGTACCCTGCTCTTCCCGATGATGGCGGTCAACGATGCCTACATGAAATACCTTTTCGACAACCGG
>JAKJCH010000206.1:0-274 GCA_022706565.1 Bacillota bacterium
GAGCCATTGTGGCGCTACGCCTACCAAAGGGCTTTCCTATGGGGCCGTATCACCCTGGTGCTGGCTGGGATAGGTACGGTAACTGCTGTCTACGGCACCGATATCTTTGACCGTTTTTGGATTTCGCTACTGCTTCTAATAGCCTTAATGAGCATTGTGCTGTCTTCCTACCTGCTGGGGCAATCCTATAACCGCCGGGCTTTTTCCTGTAATGGTGCCACCATCTTCCTAGGCATCGGTGCCGTGTGGGCAGCTTTGTATCCCCGCCTGATGG
>JAKJCH010000206.1:369-2752 GCA_022706565.1 Bacillota bacterium
GGTCTTCGGCCTGATAGCTCTGGCCCTGCTGTTAGTCGGATTAGCGGCCTGGAAGCGCCGCTCTTCCCAAGCTGGGTTTTAGAGGCATCATCCTAAAGCCCTAATGCCAGCCAAAGGCACCGGCATGCGGGCAATTGGATTACTCACCTGTTTATGTTCAAGACCAGCTGGTACCGGCTGAAAGATATGAGAGTGCGGGGCCTTACCTCTGTATCTGGGTGATCTTAACATTTCAGGCAGCGTTCTTTTCTGCCTATCTGGACAGCCGCCGGGAGTATCGTCCCGCCGGTACCATTGCACTTGCGACAGGCGGCTATGAAGTCCTTGGCCAGCACCCGCCGCAACCCTTCCTGAAACTCGCGCGGATCGTGCCGGTCCCTGAATGGCACGCTATCGGAGGAATCGGGCGGAAACTGTCCCAGCCGCTGGCCATGGCCGGAACGAGGACAAACATGAAAGGCTCCGTCGAACAAGTTGTGACAGATCTTTATTGCACAAGCAGCAAAGCGTTCCTTGAGGACCTGGGGGCTGTCGTTCAGCCCGGGATCGAATCCGCCCATGTCCCTCCAGTCACTCTCGGTAACAGTATAATGGGCTCTTCTCTGCTTCAAGGCAGCTCGCAGTTCCTCAGTACAGCGGGATAGTCCGTCCGGATATTTGCTGATGGTCAGATAAACCTTGGGATGACTGACCAGGTCCATTACCCCTGGGGCCGGCATGATGGTGGCATTGGTAAATATATGTACTATGTTTACCTTGGGTTGTTGGATAAGGTGGTTCAGTATGGTGGCCAGTCCAGGGTGCAGAAAAGGTTCACCGCCCATTACCACGATACGGTAGACCCGATCCACATTGCCCAGGAAGTCGTCGATATCCCGGAGCAATTGGCCGGTATCAAGGTCGGAAGGCTTTTCATAGTAAGGGATTAGGTTGCAGCAGTCCCGACACCGCAAGGTGCAGCGGGTAGTAATAGGTATCTCTACCCGCAGCAGTTCGAATTGTCCGCTTAGTTGGCGATAAGCTGTGGTAAGTACCGCCGGGAGCAGCAAAAGGAGGCGCAAGGCCCATCGCTGGATAGGTGGGCGGATCGCCAGGTAGTACCGGTAATATATGTTGTCATTGTACCACGGTCCCCACAAGGAGGAGACACGCTGGATCAGGTTGCCCTTCATCACCTTTACACCCCGCCACATCTCGATTTCCTAGTTTTGAGAATGGACCGGTGTGAGTATGGTACAGTCGAAATAGGCGTTCTTGAAGTCGGGTTCGCGGCAAATGCACTCCCGGCAAAAGGGGAAGGCATCCGGATCCTTCTTTATTGCCCGGCGGAACTTGCGGGCTTTTTCAGAGTTCCAGATCTGTTTGAAATCATCGATGGTACTAATGTGGGCCAAATCGGTGCGTCTTTTGGCATCCAGGCTGCACAGCCCAATATGTCCGCTTGACGACAAGGCTGGAAATCCCCAGAAGGCCACGCATTTGTAGGGATAATCGCCATAATGTGATTCGATGATGTAATCCTTGTTCTTGGGCAGCATGCTCTCGTCGCCGCTCAACCCGCCCATACCGATGTCCACCTTCTTATAGGAGACCACATCCACCCCCAGGTTCTGAGCTAAATTGAGAAATTCGTCCTTTTGGTCCTCGTTGAAGGGATTTATCACCATGCGCATATGCAATCGAGGGGTGGTGACGCCCTGTTCCCGTTTGATCCGAACCAGATTGCGGATACCAGCCAGGACGACCTCCAGATTGCCACCGGGTCGGAAGCGATCGTATACCTCCTGGGTGGTACCGTCTACGGCCAGGATCAATTCATTCAACCCGCTGTTCACCAATCTGGCCACCTGTTGGTCATCGTTGAGGAAATGGGCATTAGTGCTGGTAATGACTACAATGTCCTTGCTGCGGGCATAGGCAATCATCTCAGGCAACTGGGGGTGCAGGCAAGGTTCGCCCCAACTCCACATTTGAATGAATGTAATATACTCCCCGATCAGGTCTATAGTCTTCTGAAAATCCTCCATCCGCAGGATGGCCGGAGAACACATCTTATGGTTCTGCCCCGCCGGGCACGTAACGCAATTCAGGTTGCAGACGCTGGCCGGTTCAACCACCAGACTGTAAGGTATTCCCAGGGTTGATTCCAACCGCAGTTGTTTGCTTATCAATTGCAGGATCAGGTTGAATCGAGCCCGGTAGGACAGGTTAGAGCGGGTGAACAACACTCCGTCGGAGTAAAAAGACCAGGTTCCTTGGCTGACCAGCTTGGCAAGCCGGGTCAAAGCATTCATGGTTGGACTGCCTCCTCAAGTACTGATTCATAAATTCTATGATAACATGCAAACTCCCCCTCAATGGTATTTATTCTGAAGCTTTCGGG
>JAKJCH010000207.1 GCA_022706565.1 Bacillota bacterium
TGATCCTGGCTGTGGAGGCATTAGAGGAAGGTAGAGTCCAGCTCACCGATCAGGTAGTAACGAGTGAGAATGCCTGGAAGATGGGGGGGTCCCAGATCTACCTGGCGCCAGGCGAAGTAATGAGTTATGAGGAAATGCTGATAGCCATCGCGGTAGGCTCCGCCAACGACGCCTGTGTGGCGGTGGCCGAGCATCTCGACGGCACCCACCAGGCTTTTGTCGATAAGATGAACCAGAAGGCGGCCGACTGGGGGTTGCAGAACACTCACTTCATAAATTCCTACGGACTATCTGCCGAAGGGCATTACACCAGCGCCCATGACATGGCCATAATAGCCCGCCACGCCTTAGCCCATCCCCGCGTAATCGAGTATACCTCCATAAAGCAATACGATCTCCGCGAGGGAAAATTTGTCCTTTACAACACCAACAAGCTGTTGTGGTGGTATGCTGGAACTGACGGTTTCAAGACTGGCTGGACCAACGAAGCCAAGTATTGTCTGACCTCGACGGTAAAGAGAGATGGCCTCAGACTGATATGTGTTGTTATGGCCTCGCCTGAGGTCAGAGGCCATTTCAGCGATTCCATGGAATTATATAATTACGGGTTTTCCAAATACGCCTACAAATCCTTCTTTGTACGGGACAGCGTGTGCGGAGTGGTACAGGTGGGCAAGGGATTGGAGGATGGGGTCGAAGCTGTAGCCGCTGATGACGTCGGTTCCATTTTTCTCAAAGGTGAAAAGGATACCCTCACCTATGCCCAGCAACTGACAGAGTATATCGATGCCCCGGTGGTCAAAGGGCAGAAGCTGGGTGAAATGCAGGTTCTGAAAGACGGCAATGTTATTAAGACGGTTGACATTGTTTCGGCAAAAGATGTGCCCAAAGGCGGAGTGATCAAGGAGATTAAGACAATGTTTGCCGAAACCTTCCTCTTATAGATGGAATTTAGTGGAAGGACTTGTCCCCTTCTTGTAGAAGTCTCATATGTGGGTCTGCGCGGACTAGCAGCTGACCCGGAGCGTATGAAATGCAGGAGGGGGACTTTGGCGTGGAACTTGATCTGAAACAGGTGAGAAATACGCTTTTTGTCAGAATCGCCGGCGAGATAGATATGATGGTGGCAGACAAGCTTCGCAGTGCCATAGACCGCCGGCTGGAGACCAACCGAATCAGCAATCTGGTTATCAACCTTGAGAAGGTTACCTTCATCGACAGCTCAGGCTTGGGCGTGATAATCGGCCGGTATAAAAAAATGGCCGACTTGCATGGTAAAATGTTTATAGTGGGAGCCCGCCCCTCAGTCCATAAAATCCTCATATTTTCCGGCATCAACAAACTGGTATCCATGTACAATAACGAGCAGGACATTATTAATATATGACGGAGGTGAATCCCAGCCTCGGGCTGGACAGGCCATGAATATGAAAAATTATGTACGTTTCGAATTCCCGAGTTTGCCGGAAAATGTATCTTTCGCACGTTCTTGCGTAGGTGCATTTGCGGCCCAGCTGAACTGCACCCTGGAGGAGATCGAGGAGATAAAATTGGTGGTTTCCGAGGCAGTATCCAACAGCATCATTCACGGCTACGATAATCGCCCCCATGAAAAGGTAGTGGTAATGGCCACCATATTGGACAATGAGGTAATGGAGATTATGGTTGAGGATTTCGGCAAGGGTATCGTTGACATCGGGCAGGCGATGGAGCCCAGTTATTCCAGCGATCCTGCCCGCATGGGGCTGGGGTTTTCTCTGATGCAATCTTTCATGGATGAGCTGGATGTTTGCAGCGAACCAGGCCGGGGCACCAGTGTTAAGCTGAAGCGCAGTTTCCGGGCCAAGTCCCAGGCCGCCCTGGCCTGAAGGGGGACAAGCTAGTGCTCCCCGACAAATTTCAGGAAAACGATGAACTCCTGCGCCAGGCCCAGAGCGGTGACCAGAATGCCCGCTCCAAGGTTTATGAGGCCAATCTGGGTTTGGTTTATATGGTCCTGGAAAGGTTCAAGAACACCAATTACGATTACGAGGATCTGTTTCAGGTCGGTTCTATCGGGCTGTTAAAAGCGATTGACAAGTTCGATTTCACCTTTCAGGTGCGTTTTTCCACCTATGCCGTACCCATGATCATAGGAGAGATCAAGAAATTTCTTCGTGATGACGGTATAGTCAAGGTGCAAAGAAGCCTCAAAGAGAGTTATGGCAGGATCCGGTGGGCCCAGGAGAAGCTCAGGGCCGATTTGGGTCGGGAACCGGTTATCAATGAATTGGCCGAACTGCTGCAAATGGATAAGGAAGAGATAGTGATTGCAATGGAGGCTTGCCAATCCCCGGCCTATATCTATGACACGCATCTGGGGGAAGAGAAGGAGCAGTTATCCTTGATCGACCGGCTGGCCAGCGAGCAAGGCAGTATTATGATGCTGGAAAGGCTAGCCCTGCGGGAGGCCCTGGAAAAACTGGAAAACCGGGAAAAAGAAATCATCGTAAGGCGTTTCTTTAAGGACGAGACCCAGGCATCCATCGCTGTTGATTTGGGTGTGTCACAGGTCCAGGTTTCCCGGATCGAAAAGGCGGCTCTGGCGAAACTCAAAAGGGTACTCGAATAAAGACACCTCCAGCCAGCCATAATATTGGCAAATGGTATTGAAAGGAGGACTTTATTTGCAGATC
>JAKJCH010000208.1 GCA_022706565.1 Bacillota bacterium
TTCTCCGGAAGCCACCGGACCGTTGACCATGAGGTAATCGGCAATACGTATGCAGATAGCCCCTTCATGACCACCCCGACGATGGGCGTACTCAATCTCGGCAGCCAGTTCCAGTTCGGTTACTCCAGGCTTAAGTACCTCAAATACCCGATCATGTCCGATTTGCATGATGGCGCAGGCATTCCTTATCAGTTCAATTTCCTCCGGATCCTTTATCATCCGCTGGCGTAGGATCTCGGTGGAAATGCTCACTGGGGCATAAGCCGGGAACAAACGCTGAATGCGCAGGAAGAGGTCGGCGGACATAACATCGGTTTCCAGTCCCAGCTTCCCGCCCCGAACTCCCATGCCAACCAGGTGATCCCCAGCATTGCCTATCCCCCCGGCCACTATCCGGCCCTTATACATCCAGGTTTCAGCTTTGGCAAATTCCAGCCCTTTGCGTACCATCAGCCGATAATCGTCCGGGGTGATCAGCAAGATAGCTGGCTGGGCGGTGCCGCTATAGTAGAATATGTCCCGGGCATTGACCAACAAAGCGGCGTCGATGCCCAAGGACACCAACCGTTTCTGAAATTGCTGCAGCCGCAGGGTCTTGTTACCTTGGCCCATATCATCACTCACTTTCCATGTACGTGCATATATAATAAATGGGAACATCCAGGAATCGCATGTCATTTTGATGGTACTAATAGTATCCACGTTTTGCAGTAATTGTTCAATCCTTCCAGCTGGAGGAACTGAACGGGCACGTCCTGCCAGGCCATGTTAATAGCCTTGCACCAATAATATATAATTGATGATGTGACTGGATTCGGGATTTAATGACACCAAGGGTTGATCAACCGGGAGGGAGGCTTCTATGGATTCCAAGATCAAGCAGATCCAGCAGAAGATCGATGAGCTGGAACTGGCCCTACGTGAAGAGTATGAGCATCTGGCCGAAAAATATGGTTTCTCCATCGAGCAGAAACGGGTCGAATTCCTGCAGCGATTCCGGGAGAGGAACCGGACCTTCCGTATCCCGGTATGGAAATACGCCATCCCCGTCAATCTGCGCCATTTCCTGTCGATACCGTTCATCTACGCCATGATCGTCCCCACCGTGATTTTGGACTTATTCCTGACCATATACAACTGGACCGCCATGCCCCTCTACCGCATTCCGAAGGTGCGACGCGGCGACTATATCGTGTTCGACCGCCAGTTCCTGGATTACCTGAACGCGATCCAGAAGATAAACTGCATATATTGCACTTATGTAAATGGGGTATTCGCCTATGCGGTGGAGCTGGGCGGCCGCACCGAAAGGTACTGGTGCCCCATCAAAGCGGCTCATCCACGGCCAGCGGGCAATAAATGGTACGCCGATTATGCCGACTATGGCAATCCCGAGCAATGGCTGGAGAAATTCAACAGCCTGGATTCGTTTGAGACATTAGAGAAATAATACGGATGCGCGTTCAAGACGCACTCTTTTTTATCAGGAAGGGGCAGTATAATGCAGTACTATTGGCCTATCATAATGGTGGTGGTGTCCAACGTGGCCTATCACGTCGTCGCCAAATCCACACCGGTCTCCATCAATCCCCTGGCCTCCCTGGGGATTACCTATCTGGTAGGTATGATCGCGGTATTCATGCTATATTTCCTGACCAGCCCGGTCAAAAGCCTGGCCACCGAATATGGCAGCCTGAACTGGACTTCCTTTGCCCTGGGCTTGGCCATCGTGGGACTGGAGTACGGTTTCTTGAATATGTATAAAGTGGGCTGGAATATAAGCATCGGTTCGCTGGTGGCCAGCATCTCAGTGGCGCTGATCCTGATCCTGGTAGGCATCCTTTACTATAAAGAGGCGCTCACGGTACCCAACCTGGCCGGAGTGGTGCTGTGCCTGGCGGGACTGGTGCTGATCAATCACTAGGGTGAAATAAGATTGGGAGTTAGCGCAGTAAGGCCACGAATTGCGGGGGGATTTCGGTTTCGAAGCGCATCGGCTCGCCGCTGATCGGATGACGGAAGGCCAGCACCCGGGCGTGCAGAGCCAGGCGGTGAAGGGGGTCGGTCTGGGCACCGTATTTCTTGTCGCCGGCTATTGGGTGGCCGATGTCGTGCATATGCACCCGGATCTGGTTTTTACGGCCTGTCTCCAGATGGATTTCCAGCAGCGAATACTTGGATGAGGTTTGCAGCACCCGGTAATTGGTTGTGGCCTCCAGCCCATCGCCCGGGGTGGAACTGCTGTAGATGAGCCTGGTTTTGGTCTCCAGCAGCCAGGACCGGATGGTATCCCCGTCCTTGTCAATGCGGCCTTCAACCACTGCAACATAGGACCGCTCAGTCACAAAGTCCCTCCAGTTGTCCTGGAAAAGCCGCTTCACCTCTTCATGTTTGGCAAAAATGATCACCCCGGAAGTATCCCGGTCCAGGCGATGGACGATGAAAATACGGTTGTGTGGGTTCTTTTCTCGAACATAGTCGGTCAGCTGATGGTAGGCGGTACGTTTCCTCTCGGTATCGGAAGCTATCGTCAGAAGTCCGGCTGGTTTATCGACCACTATCAGGTGCTGGTCTTCAAACAGGATCTTAAGCCCTCCGCCCACTTCCTTGCCCCAATTAGGGGAGCTGTCCACTACCACCTCCTGACCCGACCGCA
>JAKJCH010000209.1 GCA_022706565.1 Bacillota bacterium
GGGGTAGCTAAGGACAAGCTGGGAGAGCCTAACATGGCGGCGCTGGAAAAGGGCGCGGAAAATCTGGAGAAACACCTGGAAAACCTTAATCTTTTTGGGGTGCCGGTAGTGGTGGCCCTAAACGAGTTTCCCGGTGACCGGCCCGAAGAGATTGAAATGGTTAAGAGCAAGTGTGCCGCTCTAGGGGCGGATATGGCCGTATCCCGGGTTTGGAGAGAAGGCGGGCAGGGCGGTGAGGAACTGGCCCGTAAGGTTATTGCGGCAGCTGAAAAGGAGACTGAGTTCAAGCTTCTTTACGACTTGGAGATGCCGATCAAGGACAAGATCGAAACGATATGTCTTCGCATATATGGGGCTGATGGAGTATCTTACAGTAAAGCGGCGGAAAACATGTTGACCCGTTACGAAGAGATGGGTTATGGTAACCTGCCGATATGTATAGCCAAGACCCAGTATTCGCTGTCGGATAATATGAGCGCGGTAGGCAGACCGCGTGGTTTCACAGTCAATATCAGGGAGGTCCGGTTATCGGCCGGAGCAGGTTTCATAGTGGCCATTGCGGGAGATATAATGACTATGCCAGGGTTGAGCAAAGCCCCGGCCGCTGAGAAGATTGATATCATGCCAGATGGGGAGATCATTGGTCTGTTCTAACTAAAGATGAACAACAGCTGAATGACCATAGTAACAACGACAGGTATCGCAGAATAACTTAGCCCTTTGACCCGGACTCGTATAGGAGTTGGAGGCAAAGGGCTTTTTCATATGATTGGCGTGATCCGCGCCGGCCTATTTCTGGATGAGGGCAAACAGCTCGGCTCGGGTTTCAGGACGGGTTTCGAATATTCCCCGTACTGCAGAGGTTACTGTCATAGAGCCTGGTTTCCTTATCCCCCGCATGGTCATACACATATGCTCGGCCTGTATAACTACCCCAGCGCCATTGGGCTTAAGAGTCTGGAAAATACAATCGGCGATTTGCGAGGTTAACCTTTCCTGCAGCTGTGGTCTCCTGGCATAGGCCTCCACCACCCGGGCCAACTTGCTTATCCCTACCACCTTGCCGCCTTTTGGGATGTAAGCGACATGAGCCCAGCCATAAAAAGGCAGAAAATGGTGTTCGCACATGGAATAGATCGGGATGTCTTTGACCAGGATCAATTCATCATGATACTCGGTAAAGGAAACATCCAGCAATTCGCGCGGATCCGTTTGCATCCCGCTAAAGATCTCCTGGTACATACGGGCCACTCTGCGGGGGGTATTGGCAACCCCTTCACGGTTCGGATCTTCACCGATAGCCTCCAGAATCTGTCTGAAGGCCGACTCAATTTTCGCAGTATCCACCTTGTGTTCCATATTTATAATCCTCCCGCTATTAAGATAAAATGGTTTTAACTGGATCTGATAATTTGAGCTGGGAACCAGAAGCAGGTATTGGCGTTGAACTACACCTTCATATATTCAATATGGAACAAGTCGCGGTCGCTCCAGTTTGAATAACCGTTTTGATCAAGCCGGCGCCGGGCAGTTATCTTAAGCGTGCTATCCCGGTCGGTCCACACCGAAATCGGCATGTCTTCGGACTCATTAAACGAGAAACGGGGGGGATTGGCTAGACGAGCCCGACTCAAGCCCTGAATGGTATCCGCCACACACGACGAACCGGTGACCGCTACTCGTAGATCGGAACGGTTGATGTGGCCCATATACTGGTCGGCAACCAGTACCATGCGTACCGCCATCAGCAGGTCGGCACATGCCTCTTGATGGTGGTTCATGGCCAGTTTGTAAAAATGGTTGCGGCGCATAGTCTCGTCATTGGCGCGGATATAGGGCGTCACGGGCGAAAAGACAATATCCTGCTCATAGTATGACTTGATATCCAATACTGGCGTACCATCGATGGCGTCCAAGCCTGCCACCCGCAGGGAATTCCCCTCGACCGCTTCCAGCCGCACCAGAGTCAAGGCGATAGGATTGGGGCGATTGGGAGAGCGCAATCCGAATACGCCATACTCGGGAAGATCCGGATTGAACCGGCGGGGAATAGTCTTTAAAAGCTGGCGGTCGGATTTGTGAAACCAGAGCAGAGCCCAGAGATGTGAGTTATCCTCGATCCTTTCCAGCGCCTCTTGGTATTCAGGTCGGATATCGATCCAAGCCGGTTGTCCGGGGGGGAGATAGTCGTCAAGACTGGTTAGGGCGGATCTCACATATCCAATCGGTTGCAGCACTATGCTGGTATCTATTTTCATGGTACCATTCCTTTCATTTCACCCATTATAGCAGATAGGCTCTGATCCGCCATAATGCTAGGCTGGTGTCAAGGTGATTGTACATTTCACTGAAAAAAGGGTATATTGATTTGACGATACTTGTTCAGGGGGTTGCAACTATTGAGGTTGGCGAAATACCTGGCCCAGACGGGGGTGGCATCCCGACGCCATGCGGAGGCCCTGATAACCGCAGGCAAGGTGAAAGTAAATGGTGCGGTGGTAAGGGAGATAGTCACCCTGATAGACCCCGACAACGACCGAATCGAGGTCGGCAACCGGCTGATAGGCACCCCACCGCTGTACTATGTCATGCTTAATAAGCCAGCCGGTTATATTTCTACCGTTCATGATCCGCAGGGGCGTCCCACGGTG
>JAKJCH010000020.1:0-7399 GCA_022706565.1 Bacillota bacterium
ATCACCCTGCCTCCGCGCTCGGCTTCAGCGAGTACACATTCCAAATTAAGAAGGTTCCCCATCCCAAATGGTACACCCGCCAAAATTATGAATGCCGCCTTTTTCATCATATCCCGGTTGCGCCTTGCTTCTTCCATTCCCAGACCACTGAAAGGGGGAGCATCGATAATACTCAACCCTAAACGATTGGCTTCGTCCCAGTCACTATCGCCTATATTAACTACACCGATGCTGACATTCCAGCCTGCCTTGACCAAGGTCCGCAACAAGCCTCCGCCAGACCCGCCACCCCCCACCACATGCACCCAATCCGTTCGGACCGCTTTGACCTCTCTATAGTCGTCGTTATGAAACAAGATGTAGGGAGGAGCAGCCACATCGAATTGCTCCACTTTGACCTCGCAGCCGTATACTTCTTTTATCATATCGGCGGTTATTACATGGTGGGGAGGACCGATCGCACGGATAGTGCCTTGTTTTATCAGGATAAGGTAATCACAATAACGGGAAGCCAGATTAAGATCATGCAGAACCATGATGATGGTTATCCCATATTGGCGGCGGAGTCTGGCCAGAAGTTGCATGATCTCTATCTGGTAATTCAGGTCCAGATATGAAGTGGGTTCATCCAGCAGAAGTATCTTAGGTTCCTGGGCCAGAGCCCGGGCCAACAGCACTCTTTGTTTTTCTCCACCGCTTAGCTCATTTATCTGACGGTCAGCTAGTTTGGTGGTGTCTGTCAGATCCATAGCCTGCTCAACGATCTCGATATCTATCCGGCCTTCGCGGGCAAATCTTTTCAAGTGGGGGATGCGCCCCATCATAATCAGATCCCGAACCGTGAACGGGAAACTCAAGCTCTGTTCCTGAACAACCACTGCCATCTTCTTGGCGACCTGGGTGGCCGGCACCTTGTATATGTCTTCCTCTTCCAGCATCACTTGACCATGCTGCGGCTGCAACACCCGGCTCATAGCACGAAGAAGTGTCGATTTCCCAGAACCGTTAGGTCCGACAATTCCCACCATATCACCATGATGTATCTGCAGGCTGGCATCCTGCAAAACTGGAGCCGCTCCATAGGTGCAGGTTACTCCCAATATGTTGAACAACATATTATGACCCTCCAACCGTTAAAACAGAGCATTCTTCTGCCGACGCAGCAGTAATATGAAAAATGGACCGCCGACCAGTGCTGTAATAATGCCAACTGGCAGCTCGCTGGGGGCGATGATGATCCGGGACAGCGAGTCAGCCAACAATAGAAAAATCGCACCAATCAAGGCTACCGAAGGGAGAAGAATGCGATGGTCGGATCCGAACAGCATTCGAACGATATGTGGAATCACCAGTCCTACAAAGGCTATCATTCCGCTGACTGAGACACAAGCCCCGGTCAACAATGCTGCCGCTACCAACAGATAACGCTTGACCCTTTCCACCTCTACTCCCAGATGCTGGGCCGATTCTTCACCCAACAATAAGGCGTTCAGTTCCCGGGCAAATACAAATATGATAGCGGTGCCAATCACTCCGTAGGGGAGGAACATGAACACATAGTCCCATCCTGCACCCGAAAATCCTCCCATTAACCAAAATACTATTTGATGTAATTGCTCCCCGCTAAAGAATAAGCAGAGTGATTCCACTGCCGATAATAGCGAATTTATCGCTATTCCAGCCAGCAATAGAGTCATTACCGGCACTTTACCTCCTACCCGGGCGAGATTATAAACCAATGCAATGGTCACGATGGCAAAAACAAAAGCAAAAACCGGTATACCATAACGCATCGGTATATTCCAAGCCGTTTGAATCATGATACTGACTACCGCTCCTAACGCAGCACCCGATGATACCCCGATAACATAGGGATCAGCCATCGGGTTACGAAACAACCCCTGAAAGGTAGCGCCTGCCAGGGCTAGTCCGGCTCCGGCCAACCCGGCGAGTATAACCCTGGGGAACCTCATCGTCATTATAATAATATCGTGTTCCGGTAATCGATTAGTTGCCCACCTTTCTCCTAAAACTGGGACATGACTTAACAAAATCGCTCCAATCTCTGCTGGCGGGATATAAACAGCTCCAATGGCAATGCCAATAATCAAAGATCCCAACAGCCCAGATGCTAGGACTAACATTATCACGGATCTCTTCAATGTACTATGGTGCCCCATGTAAATCTTCCTGTCTTCATTATTTGAATAACGAGGGATGCAGTAATTCAGCCATAGCCTCTAGGCCATCCACAATGCGTGGTCCGGCCAGGGACACTAGATCTGCTTCTATGGTATAAATGCGATTGTTCTTGACGAAGTCAAGATGGGACCAGCCTTGGCGGGCCGCCACCTGTTCAGGTGTTATCAGGGCGCCGCTGCCATGGCCATAAGAGTTAATCATTATGGCGGGATTCCTCTTAATAATTATCTCTTCGCTTAATTTGGGATACTGTTCAATATTGTCGTCAGTCATGTTTATACCACCAGCCAGCCTAATCAATTGAGCGGTCAGGGTATCCTTGCCAGCAGACATATACGGCTCATACCAGAGTTCATAGTAAACCAGCGGCCTTTGCTCCGCCGGCACTTGGCCGACCTTAGCACTCACGGTATCCACTCTGCTCCTCAAGTCTTGAGTGAGTTTTTCTGCCCTATCCTCAACTCCGGCCGACTTTCCAACCAACAGGATATTGTCTAAAACCCCTTCAAGCGTCTTGGCATTCAGGACTACTACTCTAAGACCTGCATCTTCCATTACTTTGAGCGATGGGATATGAATATTGGAGGCCAATACTAAATCAGGTTTGACCGCCACTATCTTTTCCAGACTGGGATCTTCAAATCCCCCCACTTTATAACATTGCTTGGCCTCTTCGGGATAATCGCAGTAATTGGTATTGCCAACTACCTTGGAGCCAAGACCAAGAGCATATAAAATTTCAGTATTACTGGGGGCAAGGGATACAATGCGGGTTGGCTCGGCAGTCAGGATTATTTGCCGTCCCATATCATCGGTAATGGTTAATGGGTAGCCTTGGCTGCTGGCGGAAACCGAGCTTTCGCCTAGAGGTGAATTGATCCCTTTATTGCAGCCACATGCGGAAAAAGCCACCCATATAATAACCAGAAATACACATATTCTATTCATCTTAGCCAGGACTATACTCATTCCTGCAGGCCTCCTCCATGAACTCAAACTAATCCATAATTACCCCGGCTTCCTCAAATGTAGCCATTTCACTCATTATCCGGGTCGCCGCCTCGATGACATTAAATGCCAACGCCGCCCCAGTGCCTTCTCCCAGACGCATGCGCATGCGCAGCATCGGCTCCAAACCGATAACCTCTAATAACACCAGGTGACCTGGCTCCTCTGATAGATGGGATGCAATTATGTAGTCTTTTACTCGCGGAGCCATTTTACAGGCTATCAAGGCAGCCGCTCCTGATATGAAACCATCAATCACGACCGGAGTTCGGCGGGCTGCGCAACCCAGGATCAAGCCCGTCATCCCCGCTATCTCCAATCCCCCCACCTTGGCTAAGACATCAATTGGGTCATTCGGGTCAGGGTGATTTACTTCCAAAGCAGTTTCGATAACCTTGACTTTCTTATTCACCCCTTCAGCATTGAGGCCTACACCAGGACCTACGATGATTGATAAGGGTGTGTCCGTGTAAGACGCCAGTATAGCACTGCTGGAGGTAGTATTGCCAATACCCATCTCGCCCGTGGCCAATAAATTAATACCCTGGTCGATTTCAGTTTGGGCTATTTCTATTCCCACTTCTATTGCCTTAATAGCCTCTTGCCTGGTCATAGCAGCCCCCTTGGTCATATTGACCGTACCTAACCTGACTTTGCGGGAGATCAGGTTGGGATCCTGCAAGGTGGGATCCGCTACTCCGACATCAACGACCTTAACTTCAGCGCCGGCCAGACGAGCCAGTACATTTATTCCTGCCCCACCTTGTAAAAAGTTATATACCATCTGGGGCGTGACTGACTGCGGAGCAGCGCTGACACCTTCTTCGACGACTCCATGATCACCAGCCATAACGATTACTGTTTTATTGCGCACCGTAGGGATGACATCCCCGGTAATCCCGGCCAACTGTACCGCCAGATTCTCCAATACCCCCAAACTGCCGATAGGTTTGGTCAGACTGTTGAGCCGTTTGACTGCCTTCTCCATCGTCTCGGTGTCGAGGGGCTGTATCTCTTCCAATACACTTTTAATATCCATCTTTATCCTCCTTGCTGCATTTAAAAAAGCCCCATTTTCCTTCAAGATAATGGAGGCCTTAACAATACCAGAACACCCCCTTTCCTGCGAAGGTAACGTGCAATGCAGCGGTCAGGTCTCCTGACTCACGGATCTTCGCCTGTTTCCGCCTTCCCAAGTCTTGGACCCAGTGGCAAATGGAAACTTGCTCCCCGTTTACAGTGGCGCGACCGTCCAGGATTCTCACCTGGTTCCCTGGTACCAGTTATTAGGCCGATACCCCGCTGCACAAAATATTCAGTTTATTAATCACTACCGTAGTCTCATTATATCTTTTTCATATATACTGAAATAGCAAGTATTCAGCTAATTATCTTATTTGCCTATCTAGGGAGCTGTAAAATGAACTCTGACTTGAAACGGAAACTCCAGGCCATCCTGGAACTGGAAACATATGCCAACAACATGGGGTTTTCCAAGGCTACTCTGCTACTGGCCCGGGACATATTATTGGACGAACGGGTCAGAATGCATTGTCAACTTAATCTGTGCACCAACTACGGCAAGAACCTCATGTGTCCACCGTATCTCCCGTCGGTAGCTGATAACCGGCACCTGATAGATCAGTACACTTTTGCCCTATTATTGCAATTGCAGCAGGAGCTTGACCGTAATGAAAAGGAATACATGCGTCAAACCTTTGACGTTACTGCCCGGCGTTTTGGCCAGATGGCGGTAAACCTGGAGAGAAAGGCTTTCACTGATGGGTTCCACCTGGCCATGGCTTTGGGAGCCGGCGAGTGCAAACTGTGCGACAATTGCGTCATTCAAAAAGGTGAGCAAGATTGTATCAATCCTGGAACCGCCCGGCCATCAATGGAAGGAATGGGGATCGATGTAGTCCGGACATTTGCAGCCGCCGGTTTGGATCTGGCTTTCACATCGAATCAATTAACGGTGGCCGGTATTCTATTGATCGACTAATTGTAGCGACGCTTACCCCCAAAAGGACCTTTCCGGTCACCTTGATCTTCTTCCTCGGAAATGATTCTGACCATAGACCGGGGGATAAGGTAACTTCGTCCGCGGTTATCCACGTACACCAACAGCCAGATGTCGTCGGGGCCTTTGGGGCCACGGCGACCCACTACCGATCCTTTAAAGTTATAGAGAGGATGCCTCGACTCACATATTACCACCCTGTCCCCGATTTCCATGTTATTCTCCTTACCGCCGGGCCAGTCGGTCCAGCTCCCATAATCCGGTTGCTCCCAGATACAACAGCTAATCCTGAATCACCCTCAGGCCAGTATCTGCATATATTTTCTGCAGCAATTCCTGGCCTTTTGATTCATCTGTACTATCATATGGCCAATAGTCAGCTAGGCACTGTAAAAACGTAATCCCGGCGTTTAGATCTTTGGGTGATAAAGATTTAACTGTTTCAGTTTCTTTACACTCATAATGTCCCAGGACAGATACTTCCAGTGGATAGCCTTCCTCTTCTACCAGCGGATAGAAACCTTTCGCGCCACTGATCAGCAACAACCCGTGGCTTAGCCCACCTGATTTAATTGGCAGCTCGACTTCTTCAGTATATAACTCCAGCTGGTGCTTATGGTCTAAATAGACAGCCAACTGTTTTACTTCTGATTCGTTCAGCAATTCGGTTACCATGATACGATCATAAATGGCGTTATCATCTTCTTCATCATAATCGATGATCATCTCTTCCCAGGGAGCCGGAGGTTCGGCTCGACCAACTACGAACCAATCCATTCTAACCTGCTCCTGTTCCAAAAATTTGTCTATTATTGACCAGGCTTTGAATAACCGCAACCTCCTCACCCCCTTCACGGTATTCCAGCAACATCATTCCTTGGTCTTAACGGTTACCTTGATGCTGCGGCAGCAATCATCATTTTTTATCACAATATTGTCATCCTTTTCAAACAACCGGTAATCGCCTTCGGTTTCCACGATAATATCTTCCAGTTTAAGACCGTCTTTTTTGGAGATAAACAACATGCGGTTTAAGGGGATCAAATAATTCTCCTTTATAATAGCCATAATATGTCTCCTTTCCTGGTAATGGGTCATTATAGTTTATTACCGCGCGCTATTTGACCAGTAGCTGCCCACATCACTGGAGGACAAAATGCCCCGGTCGGTTACTATCGCCGTGACTAGGTTTGCTGGAGTCAAATCAAAAGCCGGGTAAAAACCCTGAACCTTTGCCCCGGTTATGCTTACCCCGTTAAAACTTACGACCTCTTCAGGATCCCGTAATTCAATTGGTATTTCTGCAGCTGACTTAGTATTCCTATCCGGCCCCCCGTAACCTAACACGTAGAAAGGGATAGAATGATAGCCAGCCGCAATCGCCAGTTGCAATGTCCCCACTTTATTGGCAACGGTCCCATCCATCGCGATACGGTCGGCAGCTGTAATCAATTTATTCACCATGCCCTGGCTCATACAGTAAGCGGCCATGTTGTCAGTAATTAATGTAACCGGTATCCCCAACTCCGACACCGCCCAAGCGGTCAAACGGGCCCCCTGTAAATACGGGCGGGTCTCAGTACAAATAGCCGTGACCTGTTTTCCATTTTGCCGAGCTTTAATAAACATATACAATAGCCCCGCACCAGGAAAACAATGCGTTAAAACAACATCTCCGTCCCGGAGCAGGGTTTCAGCCCATTCACCGGTCAGTCGGGATCGGGTATCCTGTTTTTCGATAATAGTATCTATTTGGGATAAGATCTGGTTTGACCAAGGGTACTGATTCCAGTTAGTTTTGGCCATTATGTTCTTCAGAAGTATCGCGATATGAAATCCAGTGGGACGGGTCGTCACCAATCGCTGCCGGGCCTTATCCATATGAGCATATACTTGATCGGGAGTCAATTCACCCCGGTTTTCAATCTCCCGGGCAGCAAGCCATAAGCCATAGCCTGCCGTGACAGCAATGTCACCTGCCCCCTGCACGGCCATGACTTCAATAGCCTGAGCAACGGATTCATAGTCAAGGCAGACAATCTCCTCAACCTGGTGGGGAAAAAGGCGCCGATCGATTATGACTAACGAATCGTCTCTCGGAAAAACGGTCTGGCCGATTTTCAGCAACATCGGTTCGCCCACTTGATACCCTCCCAGCCACTCGTGGCT
>JAKJCH010000020.1:7409-15587 GCA_022706565.1 Bacillota bacterium
GCAATAGGCTAACTATTCCTGGCAGGTGCATTAGTCTTTATCCATTCCACAATTGCATTGTAATTGGCTCCTGGACCAAACATTGCAGCCGCAACCCCACTAGCTACCAAAGCCCGCCGGTCTTCTTCCGGGATAGCTCCACCGCCGATAATAACGATATCCTCCCCGCCCAGAGAATCTAACATATCCCTGAGATGGGGGAAAGCCTCCCTATGAGCACCGGTGTGCATACTCAGACCACAGAAATCAGCGTCTTCCTGAATGGCTGTTTGAGCCACCTCTTCAATGGTACGGTATAACCCCAGGTAGATCACTTCCACCCCGCTGTCCTTCAGGTTACGGGCTAGCAACCGCACCCCCCGGTCATGTGAATCCAGTCCTATTTTAGCCAGCAGAACCCGAATTACTTTGTCGTCCATGTTTGACCTGCCTTATGAGTCGGCGCAGATATCTTTAGCCAATCCCTCTTTCATATAACGGAGGGCGATTTCATCGGCCAAAGTATATGGGTCCGTGTCTTTAAGCAGACACCGGTCTATCATTCGTTTCATCTCTCCGCTGGCTTCCATTTCGTTCAGGATCGGGCACATAATCGCTCCCCATAAAGCTTCCTGGATTTCAGCGGCAGTCTTACGCCGCATCCTTTCGGAGATAAGATCGTTGTCAACCAGGAACTGGTAGTGTTCTTCAATCTTGTCCCGCAATTTCTCCACACTCTCAGCAAATTTATGCGGTTCCATGACACTCTCGACGAGCAACACCGGTATTTGCCACCCCTTGGAAACACCAGCCCGGTCCCGGGACATCTGAACCATATTCATGGTTTCTTTATATAGTTTTCCAGCACCCTCGCGATCGGCTTTATTAATGACGAAAATATCGGCTATTTCCATCAAGCCGGCTTTTAATGCTTGAATCTCATCACCCATTCCCGGTACCAAAACCACTATAACTGTATGAGCGTGGTTGATAATCTCTACTTCCTGTTGCCCAACCCCAACCGTTTCGACAATAATGCGGTCCTTCCCCAAAACATCCATTACATGAATGCCTTCGCCCACCGCCTTAGATATTCCGCCCATAGCACCACGGGTAGCCAAACTCCTGACAAATACCCCCGGATCTTCGGCATGGCGCAGCATACGAATCCTATCTCCAAGAAGTGCTCCTCCGGTAAAGGGACTGGTAGGATCCACCGCCAATACCCCTACTGTCTTGCCTTGGCTGCGATAGGCCTGGATGAGTTCATCCGTCAAGGTGCTCTTCCCTGCCCCAGGTGCCCCGGTAATTCCAATAACATGGGATTTTCCGGTTTCCTTGAATATCTCCTGTATGGCGATATAGGTATCAGTGATCTGGTCTTCCAGGTTTCTTATAAGGCGGGAGGCCGCCCGTATGTCTCCCGCCAACACCCTTTTACCTAGTTCTTTCATTTGCACATCACTCCTTTGGAGTTACGTTGGCTCTGATCCAATCGTTTATGACTTCTAATGGCGCCCCGGGCAGAAATACCTCCTTGATGCCTGCCTCTTTCAGAGTGGGGATGTCCTTATCGGGGATAATCCCCCCGCCTACTACCACAATATCATCAGCGCCGCCATCCCGAAGCAGTTTGGCTACTTGGGGATAAAGGTAGTTGTGAGCCCCGGAGAGGCAACTTAGACCTACCATATCGACGTCTTCCTGCAGTGCGGTAGCGGCAATCTGTTCGGGGGTTTGATGACACCCAGTGTAGATTACCTCAAAACCAGCATCGCGAAAACTTCTGGCTAAAACTCTGGCTCCACGATCATGACCATCCAACCCGGGTTTCGCTAAGAGTATCCGAATTCTTCTCTGTGCCATAACGCTTTACCTCCTTATAAATCTAATTAGTATATGCCAGGATCGCGATACTCGCCGTAGACTTCCCGATACACATCGCATATCTCTTGAACGGTTGCATAGTTTTTAACTGCTTCGATGCAGTAGGGCATGACGTTGTCGCCCTTCTTGCAGGCTTCGGCAAGATCTTTCAGGCATTCTGCCACTTTGCGGCTATCCCGTTTGCGCTTGGTTTCAGCCAATCGTCTCAGCTGTTCCTGCTCGATGCCGTCATCTATTTCCACAATGGGGATGTCGACTACCTCGTCTTCAATATTATATTTGTTGACACCGATCATGACCTTTTCACCGGAGTCGATCTGCTGCTGGAATTTATAAGCTGCATCGGATATCTCCATCTGCGGGAATCCTTTTTCAATAGCAGCTACCATTCCGCCCATCTCGTCGATCTTGTGGATGTATTCCCAAGCCTTTTCTTCCATCTCGTTGGTCAGCGCTTCAACGAAATAAGAGCCGGCCAGCGGGTCTATGGTATTAACCACGCCCGTTTCCTCGGCGATTAACTGCTGGGTTCTCAGGGCTATCTGTACCGCGTGGTCGGAAGGCAGGCATAAAACCTCGTCCAGTGAGTTAGTATGCAGTGACTGGGTACCGCCCAAAACTGCCGCCAACGCCTCAGTAGCTGTCCGGACCACGTTGTTGTAGGGCTGTTGCGCAGTCAGTGAGCAACCCGCAGTCTGGGTGTGGAATCTCATCCACCAAGAGCGCGGATCCTGGGAATTATAACGCTCGCGCATAGCTTTAGCCCAAATTCGGCGGGCTGCTCTTAGCTTGGCAATCTCCTCAAAGAAATCGATATGGGAGTTGAAGAAGAAAGACAGCCGGGGAGCAAATTCGTCTACATGCAGTCCTTTACGACGAATGGCATCCTCCACGTATTCCATGCCGTCACGGAGGGTGAAAGCCAATTCCTGCACGGCAGTAGCGCCGGCTTCACGGATATGATATCCGCTAATGCTGATGGTGTTCCATTTGGGTACATACTTGGTTCCAAATTCAATAGTGTCACTGATCAGTTTCACCGAAGGTTCAGGAGGACACATCAATGTCTTCTGGGCAATGAATTCTTTAAGCATGTCGTTCTGGATGGTGCCTCCAATCTTGGTGAGGGGGATTCCTTGTTCCTGCGCGGAAGCGCAATACATGGCCCAAAGTGCGGTTGCTGGCGGATTGATGGTCATTGATGTGGTTATCTTGTCCAGAGGGATACCCTTAATGAGATCCCGGAAGTCATCTATGGTATCAATGGCTACTCCACATTTCCCACATTCGCCCTTGGCTTTAGGGGAGTCAGTATCATATCCCATCAGGGTCGGGAAGTCAAATGCGGTGCTAAGACCAGTCTGCCCGGTGGACAGCAGATAATGCCAGCGTTGGTTGGTAACTACCGCTGTGCCCATGCCGGCAAACATTCTGAATGTCCAGAATTTCCCGCGATACCCAGTGGCCTGATTGCCCCGTAAGTAGGGAAACTGTCCGGGGTAGGCAATATCTCTTTCAAAGTCCATGTCCTTAATGTCTTCAGGACCATATATCCTCTTGATCTCCAGATCTGAAACAGTACTCCAGCGTTCCTTCATATCAGGATTCTTGGCAATAACTTTCTTGACCTCATCTTCCCATTTTTTCCTCAACAGGCTTGATTTATCTAACAATTCTTGTGTAAACAAAGGGCTCCCTCCTTCTTAATTCACGTAGAAGTAACATTGGGAAACGAATTACACTATGTTGGATAAGTACATCCTGGACTTGGAAATGCCGCTATTGAATGTCGAGGAACTCAGGGTCAGTATTCTATCCCGGCGCGGTCTTTGATACCGGCCTTATAGTGGTGTTTAATTTCGGTAATTTCACTCACCATGTCCGCGGCCTCCCGTATCTTCTCAGACGCGTACCGACCCGTAAGCAAAATATCTACCTCGGGTGGTTTGTTCTTAATCAGGTCCAATACTCTTTCCTCGGGTATCAGAGCAAAATCCACCGCAACATTGATCTCGTCAAGTATTACCATGTCATACTGCCCGCTGTGAATGATTTCCTCAGCTTTTTTCAGCCCCTCCCAGGCAAGTTGGACATCTACTCCGGCGGGGTCATCACGCATTACAAAACTATCCAGGCCAAACTGGAGGATTTTCAAGTCAGGAAGATATTTCTCGGCCGCCAGAACCTCGCCATATTTTCTTCCTTTCATGAATTGAATAATGCATACCCGGTAACCCTGCCCGATAGCGCGCAAAGCCTGGCCAAAGGAAGACGTTGTTTTACCTTTGCCATTTCCCGTAATAACCATTACCAATCCTCGTTTAGCCTTGGTTGCACTGGATTCCATTTCCGCCAAATTCTCACCTCCTTTAAATATAGATATTTGGTTCCTTTGAATTTTAGGCAGACTATTTTCATCAACCTTGTGAACTCTCAATATGCAATATTCATACCAGTGCCGAAATAAACCGCTCTAAGGCCTAGTCTATACGTCATCAGTATTATGACCGGATATGTACTTGCATAATTCTGTTGCAAAACGGAAACAATAGTTCTTTCAGTCGTGCTCTTGTCTAGGTGTGTGATTCCATTATTCTCTCCATTTCCACGACCCAGTCGGGATTCCAAAACAAAAATTCCCCTTTTATTGCATGTACTGTAAACCTTTAACTGCATTATAACCCCCTAGTGACACCAAAAAAAGAGAACAGTGTGATTACTGTTCTCCTTTTGGCTAGCGTCGATGCAAGTTCTCAACAACCCTCTGTTGCGATTTTGCATATATACGTTGCTGAATCACAACAAGTCGTTTGTTCCTGTCTTCTTTTGCGGGCGAGAAACATTATATTTAGCAGCCTTTCGAACCAGAGTCGACGCATCGACATCCAATTGTTTGGCCATCTGCCGGGTAGTTTGGTTTTGACCATAAACCTTCTCCAGCAGTTGTTTCTCGACACTTTCAACAGCGACCTTAAGGGGGACGATCCCTGAAACCATTACATATGAAGACGATTCCTCTCCCCGGTCCCTGATATGGACTGGCAGATCCTCCTTGGTTATGATGTCTTTGTCCGAAATCACGATGGTTCTTTCAATCAGATTGGTCAATTCCCTGACATTCCCCGGCCAGTCATAATGCATCAGTATATCGATTACCTCGGGTGATATTCTCTTGTCCAGGTTGTATTTCCGGTTGAACACTTGAGTAAAGTGCGCTACCAATACCGGAATGTCTTCGCTTCTGTCTCTTAGGGGCGGAATATGCATGGGTATTACGTTCAGACGATAGAATAAATCCTCCCTGAATTCCTTATTCTGTACCATACAGAACAGGTCTCTGTTCGTAGCGGCAATAATTCGTACATCGACCTTGATTGGCTTTTGCCCCCCGATTCGGGTTATTTCCTTTTCCTGCAGGAATCTAAGCAACTTGGCCTGAATGTTATAGGCCACCTCACCAATTTCATCCAGGAACAACGTCCCTCCAGCAGCTAACTCGATGTGGCCAGGTTTTCCTTCTTTTTTGGCCCCTGTAAATGCTCCCTCTTCATAACCAAATAATTCTGATTCCAAAAGGCTTTCTGGTATCGCCCCGCAGTTAATCTTGATGAAGGGTTTGTTATTCCGGGCACTACTGGAATGAATTAAATCAGCCAATAACTCTTTGCCCGTGCCAGACTCACCTGTTATCAGCACGGTAGCATCTACACTTGCGACTCGCATAGCCATTTCTACCAAGTCTCCCATTTTGGAGGAGGTAAATACAAATTTCTCGTCCCCGGTAAAATGCAACTTGAGCGAACGCAATTGACTTTCGTAGTGTTGCGACAGTTCCTGGACCTTCTCCAACTCCTGCTTCAGCAGGGTTAGTTCAGTTATATCCCGAACATTGCAAACCACCCTGATGATTCTGCCGTTTTCATCACGGACAGGATTTCCCGTGGTGAGGATAAGCTTGCCCGTACCACTTTCCTGCATAGCGGTTATAGACTTACCCTGTTCCAGCACGTGCCAAGTCACCGGATCCGAAATAACGCCATTGCTCTTGATATCCTCCACAGTCCTGCCCAGGTACTCATGGGCGCTAATGCCTGTCAGTTGCTCAAACGCCTTATTATATCGCAATATGTTCCCCTTGCCATCCGTTATAAACAATCCGTCAAAAGATGATTCCACAATGGCATCTAATTCTTCATTCAATTCCTTAACATAATTCAATTCTCCCGACATTTTCTCAATATCTGAAATATCCTGTAGCACTGCCACCGCTCCAATGATCTTGCCACCTTTTTTAATTGGTGAGCGATTGGACATAAACCACCGGCCATACAAGTTAACCTTCTTTATCGGTTCCGATTGACCGGATGCGAGTATGTTGACCAAATCATTCCCAGGCAAAACATCGGCAACGTTCTTACCTAGAGCTTCCTCTGCGTTTATCCCCAGGTACTCCTCCGCCGCTGAGTTCCAGATTCTAATAATAGCCTTGGCATCAATAGAAATTATCATGTTGTAAGCTGAGTTGATTACCGTATCATATTCCAGTGATATGTCATTATATGAATAGAAAAAGGCTTTAGCTATGTCTCCCCGGGTGAGCATTCCCACCACCCGGCCATGCTCATCGATCACTGGAAGCCTTGGTACGGTCGCATTCACCACCTCGCCAAACTCATCATCCGGGTGCCCCGTATACACATCCCGGGTCATCATTTCCTCCACGCGTGTATTCATGAGGTCCCGGTTGTTTATAATGCCCCGGTAAATATGGCTCTTGGTGAACAGTCCGATCAACTGACCCTGCTCATCTACGACTGGAGCACCGTCTATCTTTTTGTCCAGAAATATGTTTACTACCTCCCCTACCATCTGATCCGGCTTCAGGGTCAACGGGTTGGGGCTCATAATCTCTCTAACCTTCAATGCTGTCTCACTCCTATGTCAGTCATTCAAATATTAAATGTAGCTGCATGGCCAAACAGGCTCTCGCCCGCACCAAGCCCTGCTTTAATCACGCCACAGCGGAATCAGATAATTCCGTCTTCAAGGCTCGTTATTACCAATTCAATCGCTTAGTAAAGCACATGTATCGCCTATTGTGCCTCAATAATATCATTTAGTCGGTGTTCTTGCACAGGAATAACCTGTTTATCATTCTTTCTCCTAAAGGTCATGGCTGCCAATACGTAGGCAAAACAAAAAGCACTTATCCTTCGTGGAAAGTGCTTATTATTTCTGGAGCGGGAAAAGGGGTTCGAACCCTCGACACCCGGCTTGGGAAGCCGGTGCTCTACCACTGAGCTACTCCCGCAATATCTGACAGAAATATTCTATACCATCCCCCTGCTTTAAGTCAAACCGTTGGGTTTTGACCAATCTTAATAACCACCCAAGCGATTGTATCGAATAATTTTGTCTAAAAAATCAAAGCTATTATTAAATCCTTGGAAGGAGTGATGTGGTCTGAAGGTCCTGTGGAAAGGAGCCATCAGTTTCGGACTAGTCAACATCCCGGTCAGCATGTACGTGGCGACTGAAAATAAAGACATCAAGTTTAGTTATCTTCATAAAGAGTGCATGTCCCCAATCAAGTACCAAAAGTTTTGCCCCCATTGTGACCGGGAATTAGCCAGCGATGATATAGTGCGGGGTTACGAGTATCAGAAGGGCCGATATGTGGTAATCAATCCGGAGGATTTTGAACGCATTCCTCGGGAAAATACCAAGACAGTTGATATACTGGATTTTGTCAGCTTGACCCAGGTAGACCCAATTTATTTTGACAAAAGTTACTACCTGGAACCTGCCCCAGGAGGTGAAAAGGCCTACACCCTTATTGTCGAGGCCATGCAGAGGACTGGCAAGATAGCCATCGCCAAAGTCTTCATCCGTACCCGTCAATCCTTAGCAGTCATCCGGGTAAAGGATAAGGTCCTGGTGATGGAGACAATTTTCTACCCTGATGAGATTCGTTCCCCCCAATCTTTGAACCATGGCCTTGATCCGTCTCGGCTCCATGATAATGAAGTGAAGATGGCGGTAAGCCTCATTGACAACCTATCTTCAGATTTTGATCCGACTCGATACGAAGACGATTACCGCCAAGCCTTGTGGGAGATTATCGAGGCCCGGATTGCGGGACAGGATGTTGTTACCCCAGCGCCCGTCCCGGAAAAAGACAATGTGGTTGATCTAATGGAAGCCTTAAAGGCCAGCATCACGCTAGCTGAGGAAAACAGGAAAACCCAAAAGAAGGCGGGTGGACCCCGAAAAAAAACCCGAACAGGTAGCTAGAAAAGGTAAACAGGCGGG
>JAKJCH010000210.1 GCA_022706565.1 Bacillota bacterium
CGCCAGGACCATAAACGGACCCGGATGATGGTGCCCGATTCCGCCCACGGCACCAATCCAGCCACCGCCAATGTGGTGGGATTCGATGTCATCGAAGTCAAATCCAATTCCCGCGGCCTGGTGGACCTGGAAGACCTGCGGGCCAAAATGAGTCCCGAAGTAGCCGGTCTGATGCTGACCAACCCCAATACGCTAGGTCTGTTCGAAGAGGATATCAAGGAGATTGCCGATATCGTGCACGACCAGGGCGGTTTGCTTTACTATGACGGGGCCAATCTGAACGGCATTATGGGGGTAACCCGGCCCGGTGATATGGGCTTTGATGTGGTCCATGTCAATTTGCACAAGACCTTCAGCACCCCCCACGGCGGCGGCGGCCCGGGGTCAGGCCCGGTAGGAGTGAAGGCTCCTCTGGCCGATTTTCTGCCCGTACCGGTCGTGACCCGGCAGGGCGAGACCTACCGGTTTGATTACCAACGTCCCCTTTCCATCGGGAAGGTTAAAAACTACTATGGTAATTTCGGGGTCATCGTCAAAGCCTATACCTATATAAAAGCTCTGGGCGGAAGCGGTCTGAAGGAAGCCTGTCAGCATGCGGTGCTGAATGCCAATTACCTGCGCCATAAGCTGCGCGGCACCTATCATATACCCCAGGACCGGTTGTGCAAGCACGAATTCGTGGCCACATCCAGAAACCAGACTCCGCAGGGGGTCACCACCCTGGACATAGCCAAGCGCTTGATCGATTATGGCTATCATCCCCCCACGGTGTATTTCCCCCTGATCGTCCACGAAGCCATAATGATCGAGCCCACCGAAACCGAATCGAAGCAGCGCCTGGACGACTTCACCGCGGCCATGCAGGCCATCGCCCAGGAAGCACAGGATAATCCGGATCTGGTCATCCATGCTCCTCATGATGCGGTGATCAAACGGGTCGACGAAGTGACCGCCGCCCGCAAGCCAGTATTAAAATGGGAGGGACGCTAGTTGATGAAAGACCTGGTAATCATCGGGGGAGGCCCGGGCGGCTATACTGCTGCCATCCGAGCCCGTCAGCTGGGTATGGAGACGGTCCTGATCGAAAAGGATCGCTATGGAGGGACGTGCCTCAACCGGGGCTGTATCCCCACCAAGGCCTACTGCCAGAATGCCGCGGTACTCCGCAGTATTTACAACAGCAAGGAATTCAATATCGAGGTCGGCCACGTTAGCTTCGATATGGCCGGAGCCCGGAGGCGCAAGGACGATGTCGTAACCCGGCTGGTATCCGGAGTAGAAAAACTGCTGAAAGATCATGGGGTAGAGAGAATCAAAGGGCGAGCTGAGGTGATAGATAAAAACACCGTGGTGGTTTATGGTCAGACCATCCAGGCCCGCAACCTGTTGATCGCTACCGGTTCCATCCCGGTGCCCCCGCCTTTTCCGGTCATGAACCTGGAAATGGTAGTTAACAGTGACCAACTGCTGGATTTGGACAAGGTGCCGCAGCGCCTGGCCATTATCGGCGGCGGGGTGATAGGCCTGGAGTTTGCCGGTATATTCAGTGCCTTTGGCAGCCAGGTGACCGTTCTCGAGTATCAGCCCGATCTGTTGCCAGCCATGGATCTGGAGCTGGGCAAGCGGCTGCGGATATCCATGAAAAAGCAGAAAATCAACGTCCACACCGGGGTGGTAGTCGAGCAGGTCGAGCCCGCCGGCAATCCCTGGCAGGTCACCGCCACTGGCAAAACCGGGAGCATTCATGTAGAAGCGGATCTGGTGCTAAGCGCTACCGGCAGAAAAGCATGCACAGACGGGCTTAACTTGGACCAACTGGGCATCGCCGTTGATGACCGCGGTTTCATAAAGGCTGACCAGCATATGGCTACCAACATCGAGGGGGTATATGCCATCGGTGACGTCACCGGCAATGCTGGCCCATGTGGCCGCGGCCGAAGGGGTGGCGGCGGTGGAAAATATAGCCGGCCTAAAAGCAGCCGTACCTTACCATGCCATTCCCGCCTGCGTGTTTACCTCACCCGAGATCGCCAGTGTGGGTTTGAGTGAAGAGGCAGCCAAAGCCCAAGGCATAGCCTATCGTACCGGCAAGTTCCAATTCGCTGCCAACGGCAAAGCGGTGGCCATGGGCGAACCCGACGGAATGGTAAAGGTGCTGGCTGATGAGCAGGACACCATTATCGGCCTGCATATCCTCGGCCCCCACGCCAGCGACCTGATCATGGAAGGTACCCTGGCCGTACAGCTGGGACTCACCGCCGAGCAGGTAGCTACCACCATTCATCCCCATCCAACCTTGTCCGAAGCTGTGGATGAAGCGGCCCTGGCGCAAATAAGCCGGGATCGGGAGGGGTGCAGCCGGCTGCGGGCACAAGTATCCGAAAACCGAAAGGCATCTTGCATATATGATTGAGATCATCAACCACTGCACCGACCCATTTTTTAATATGGCCTTGGAAGAATACCTGGTAACAGAATCGGACCGGGATGAAGACGTTTTCATGCTATGGCAGAACCAGCCCACGGTGGTGGTGGGCCGCAATCAGAACACCATCGAGGAGATCAACCAGGCGTTTATAGAGCAGCGGGGTATTTCGATAGTGCGCCGACTTTCCGGGGGCGGCGCGGTTTACCATGA
>JAKJCH010000211.1 GCA_022706565.1 Bacillota bacterium
CCAACAAACAGTCCTGGCCGATGCCGCCACCATCAACCTGGTTGCTACCGGTGATATCCTCATGCACAATACCGTCATCGCTTCCGGACTGAAAGACGGGAGCTACAATTACGACCACCTCTACGCCCCCATCAAACATCTCCTGACTGCCGGGGATTATGCCTCGGTAAACCTTGAATGTGCCCTGGCCGGGCCATCCTCAGGCTACACCGGGTATCCCCTGTTCAACAGTCCTGACGCGATCGCCCCGGCCCTGAAGAATGCCGGATTCGATCTGGTCGTCACCGCCAACAACCACATTTTGGACCGCGGTTACCAGGGAGCCATGCGCACCATGGACACACTGCGCCAGGCTGGGCTCGAAACCACTGGCACTTTCAAATCCGAGCAGGAACGCCAAAGTTTTCTAATCAAAGACCTGCGTGGAATAAAGGTCGGCTACCTGGCTTACAGTTATTCCACCAACGGTATACCGGTCCCGGCCGACAAACCACACTTTTATAACTTCCTGGATAAAGAGCAAATCATCAAGGACATAACCGCCCTGCGTCCCCAAGTAGACCTGTTGGTGCTCATCCTCCACTGGGGCATAGAATATAGCCCCTACCCTACCGCATCCCAGCGCCAGATGGCGCGGGAACTATTCGAAAACGGCGCGGACGTGATCCTCGGGAGCCATCCCCATGTGATTCAGCCCATGGAAGTCATGAAAGTAAACGGGCAGGATAAATTCGTCATCTATTCCATGGGCAACTCCATGGGCAACCAAAACGGGGTGGAACGCAACAGCGGGGTGGTCTTGAACCTTCAATTCAGCAAGTATCTTACCGAGAACAAGACCGTTCTAACCGGGGTAAATTATGTACCCACCTATATCCACCCCTACTATGTAGGCCAGAAAAGAACCTTCCGGGTGGTTCCTATCGAAGAAACCCTGGCCGCCATCAAAGCCGGCACCGACCCGGTTTTTGGGCCCGAGGCCATCCCTGAACTGGAACAAGTACTGGCCGCCACCAACGAGACCCTCAATCGGCCCTTGGATTGATTTGGGAATTTGGTCTTGGTGCAGCGTTTGCAATACGCTGGCTAAAGTTGTATGTCGGCGGGCCATGTTTGGTACAATATGGTCATAAGATAAGAGAAGGGGGTACGATTAAATGGATAACAACGAAATCAAGATACTCAAGACCGCCATTCTCAATGAGATCGAAGGCGAGAAGTTCTATAAGCGGGCCGCTCAGGATACCCGGGACCAGGACGCCAGTAAGGCTTTTCTGGCGATGGCTGCGGATGAGAGAAGACACCAGGAGATGTTAAGAGAGATGCTCACCCACGTAATGTCCGGCACCCAGATGATGCTGGACAAGTTTAGCCTTAAAGGCACACCTTCTCCGCAGATATTCACTGCCACTCATGTGATGGAAACCGAGAATGCCATGGAGATATCGGTCTTCCACATCGCCATAATGATGGAGAAAGCCTCTATCGACTACTATCGCTCGGCGGCCGAGCAGACCAAGACGCCTGAGGCCAAAGAACTCTACCTGAGCCTGGCTGATTGGGAAGTGACCCATCTGGACTCCATGGAAAAGATTTATGATACTCTAACCGAGAACTGGTGGGACCATCAGTCCTATTCGCCATCTTAAATCCGGGCGATAAAAACCAATGCAAATAGTCTGAAATATATGATATAATCATGTTTGCTGTGGGGGCGTGGCTCAGCTGGGAGAGCACCTCGTTCGCAACGAGGGGGTCAGGGGTTCGAATCCCCTCGTCTCCACCATAAAAAAACAACCCAGGTCTATTGCGAGATAGCCTGGGTTTTCCGATTCTTAATTATCTTGCCAAAAGCGAGGTGTCAACAACCCCGTCCCCCTGACAACTCGGTGGTTGTAGAATGGCTGGAAAGCGCAAATATTAGACTGAATGGTATAATTCATATTAGATATTACTTAAGGAATACTGACAACTAGTCAGAATTAGGAGGGCTTATGAGCGATACTGCATATCTGTATGTATTTGATACCATGGCTGATTGGGAACCCGCTTTTCTAATGGCTGAACTCAGAACCGGACGTTATTTCAAGCATGACCGGGCTCCCTACGAGGTCAAGACGGTAGCCCTGACTGATGAGCCGGTTGTAACCATGGGTGGACTACGCATTATACCCGATTGTACATTGAAGGATTGCCATCCTGATAATTCAGCGGTGCTTATTCTGCCTGGTGGCGAAACCTGGTTGGAGCCAATCCATACTGGTATATTTGCCAAAGCAGAAGAGTTTCTTGCGAGAGGATTAGTGGTAGCGGGTATCTGCGGAGCTACTATAGGATTGGCCCAGGCTGGCTTTTTAAATAACCGGTATCATACGAGTAATAATCTCGACTATCTTAAAGCAATCACCAACAACTATACGGGTGAAGATAAATACTGCCAAAAGCTGGCTGTCACTGACGGAGGACTTGTTACTGCATCAGGTATTGCTCCAATTGAGTTTACTTACGAAGTATTGAGAGTTCTAGATGTATTTGAGACACCAACCCTTGAAGCTTGGTATCAGCTCTATAAAACTGGTGAAGGGAAATACTTTATTGCACTCATGGCGGCGGTGGATTT
>JAKJCH010000212.1 GCA_022706565.1 Bacillota bacterium
AATAAACCGCCACATCCATCTTGACCGGTTCAACCGGGCCTGGGGGCGCGGGGTCGGGCGGGGTGGGCTTAGGGGTGCGCTGACAACCGGAGGAGACCATCACCAGGGTTACCAGCAAAACAAGGGTCAGCAGATTTTTGAGCTTATTCATTTCTTTTACCTCCATATATGATGCTGCCGAATAACATATTAATTCTCATCTGTCTTAATTATATGGCTTATTTGGCTTTTATAATGTTATTATCTTCATTTCGTGAGATACTTACACTATATGTAATTATTGGACTAAACTACAGTCCATCTACTTGGGAGGATCGATAATGGGTCAAAACCATATCTACGTAAACCGAGAATCGGGGGGGACAGGTATGAAAGCAACGGGTGCCTCGGAAGGGATTTACGGCCTTGGATTCATCGGCGCCTTGGTCTACTATATCCTCCAGTCCAACACCGTTGGGGGCTGGCTGTTGGGCTTCCTGAAAGCCCTGGTATGGCCGGCTTTCCTGGTATATGACCTGATGAAGTTTCTGCAAATGTAAAAAATGGCGTGAACACGCCAGACCGGAGAATTAAAATGTTTGATTCATGGCAGGGAATCACCATTTCCGTTTATCTATTGGTGCTGAATGGTCTGGCCATGGCGGCTATGTACCATGACAAAAAGCGAGCCTTGCGCCACGCCAGGCGCATCCCGGAACGGACTCTGCTGGGACTGGCCCTGGCCGGTGGGTCTCTGGGCGGATGGGCAGGCATGTACCTGTTCCGCCACAAAACCCGTACCCCCAAGTTTTATTGGGGGATGCCCGCGATTATGACTCTGCAGGTGATCCTGGTTATATTTTATCGGGACTATTCTGTTGTTTAGAGACCCTGCTTATTCTGCTTCTGCGAATTCGTCCTTGGCAGCACCGCATATCGGACATACCCAATCATCAGGGAGATCTTCGAAACTGATCCCAGGCGGTATATCATTGTCGGGGTCACCGACGGCCGGGTCATATACATACCCGCAGATGGTGCATTCATATTTGGTTTCGATGTCAGCCATAATCAATTCTCCTTTCATACTCTTGCCATCTTACTCATGAAAAACGCCGAATTTATTACGCTCATATGAGTAATTTTGATATCTTAGCAGTATTGTAAGCGATGACCTCAATAATTATCAACATTTGTCTTTAGAGATTCCAAACGAGTATAATTATTGAAACCAGACGAGGAGGCGAAGCAGATTTGGGTATCAGGATTACCGATAAGGTCACCTGGGTCGGTAAGGTAGACTGGGAACTGCAAAAGTTTCACGGCGAGGAATTATCCACCCACAAGGGTTCTACCTATAATTCCTATCTTATTCGAGATGAGAAAAACGTTCTGATAGATACGGTATGGGCTCCATACCGGGATGAATTCATCGCCCGCTTGCAGGAAACCATTCCTTTGGACCAGATCGACTACATTGTGGTCAACCACGCTGAACCGGACCACAGCGGCTCGCTGCCGGCGCTGATGAAACTAATTCCAGACACGCCGGTATATTGCACTGCCAACGGGGTCAAATCCCTGCGCGGCATGTATCATCAGGATTGGGATTACCGGGTGGTCAAGACCGGCGCCAAGCTGGATATAGGCAGCCAGGAGTTGTTGTTTGTCGAGGCTCCCATGCTGCATTGGCCGGACACCATGTTTACCTATGCTATGGGAGAGGGCATCCTTTTCAGCACTGACGCCTTCGGACAGCATTATGCTTCGGAGACTCTGTATAATGATCGGGTTGATCAAGCGGAGCTGATGCATGAATGCCTGAAATACTACGCCAACATCCTTACTCCGTTTAGCCGCCAGGTGGATCGCAAAATCAAAGAGTGGGTAGGGTTGAATCTGCCCCTCCGCATGATTTGCCCCAGTCATGGAGTCATCTGGCGGGACAATCCCCTGCAGATAGTGGAGCAATACACCCGCTGGGCCAATAATTACCAGGAAAACCAGGTAACCATCATCTATGACACTATGTGGAACAGTACCAAGAAGATGGCCGAGGCTATCGCCCGGGGTATCAGCGAGGCTGACGGCAGCATATCCGTCAAACTGTTCAACGTGGGGAAACAGGACAAGAACGACATCATAACCGAGGTTTTCAAATCGCGGGCCATTCTGGTGGGGTCCTCAACCATAAACCGTGGGATCCTCTCAGCGGTGGCCGGTATCCTGGAAGAGATCAAGGGTCTTTCCTTCTCCGGCAAAAAGGCGGCTGCCTTCGGTTCCTACGGATGGAGCGGGGAATCGGTGAAGATCATAACCCAGGAACTTCAGGCGGGCGGCTTTGAGGTTATCAATGAGGGACTAAAATGTTTGTGGACTCCAGACCAGGAAAACGAAACCCGCTGTTACGAGTTCGGACAAGAGATGGTAGCTGCCCTGGAAGGATGGAAAAAAGTATAGTGGAGAGGAGGGTCATGATTTGACCAAAGACGACTTTACCGATATTTCCAGCCCGGAGGAAAGAATAAAGGAGTACCACACCGATGAACTAATAGTAT
>JAKJCH010000213.1 GCA_022706565.1 Bacillota bacterium
AGTACATTGTGACCGACAGCCGTTATCTGGAGCAGGTGGAACGGGAATGCGCCGATTGGGAGTTGGTCAGAGTCCAGGGCGGCGGGCTTGACAGCCTGGCAGCTATTTGCGATAAATATAATAGCCTGGCGGTGGAAAGTCATCATGTAACCCATGGCCTGTTTCTTCGCCTGCAGTCGGCCCTTAAGGCTCAGTTGTCACCCCGGGAGAACATTATAGAAGGGCTGCGCCGGCAAAAGGATTCCGCTGAACTGGACCGATTGAGATCGGCCGCCAGGGTTGGGGATGAGGTTTTCCAACTCATTATCCGGGAGATCCACCAGATCGCCAGTTACCTGAGGGAATTGGGATGCAGCCAGGAAGCCTTTCCGACCATCGCCGTGGCCGGCGAAAACGCGGCTTTGCCGCATGGCCAGCCAGGCTCAAGGCAGTTGCTGAAAGGCGATATGCTGACCATGGATTTCGGTGGCTTTTACCAAGGGTATGCCGGGGATATGACCAGGACCATAGCGATTGCCCAAGCTTCCCCCCGGTTGCGGGAGGTTTACAGCCGGGTTTTGGAAGCCCAGCAAAAGGGGGTAGCCAGTATCAAGGCCGGAGTCAAGGCAAAGACCGTAGACCAATTGGTCAGACTTGAGCTGGCCCGGCATGGACTGGATGATTACTTCTTGCACAGTACCGGGCATGGCGTGGGCCTGGAGATTCATGAGGCGCCCAGCCTGTCCAGTCACTCCGAGGACGTGCTGGAAGAAAACATGGTGGTAACTGTAGAGCCAGGAGTATACATAGCCGGGTGGGGCGGAATAAGGATTGAGGACACCGTCATCGTGCGGCACGATGGATGCGAAGTCATTACGGCTTCAGGAAAAGAGCTATTAATTATTTGATGGAGGGATAGGATGATCTCGGTTAATGACTTCAAGACCGGTGTTACTGTGGAACTGGAAGGACAAGTGTATCAGGTGGTAGATTTCCAGCATGTCAAGCCTGGCAAAGGGGCGGCTTTCGTCCGCGCCAAACTCAAGAATGTCAAATCCGGGGGTGTGGTGGAAAAGACCTTCCGGGGCGGTGAAAAAATACACCGGGCCCATCTCGACAAGCGCGGCATGCAATATCTCTATATGGATGGGAACGATTACATTTTTATGGACAATGACAACTACGAACAACTGTCTATCAGCCGGGATGAGATGGGTGATGGGGTCAAGTGGCTCAAGGAGAACATGAACATCATGGTGCTGATGTACCAAAATCAGATAATGGGCATTGAGCTGCCCAATTTCATAGAGCTGGAGGTAGTTGATACTGAACCCGGAATAAAAGGGGATACCGCCACCGGGGCCACCAAATTGGCACGGTTGGAGACCGGTGCCACTGTGCAGGTGCCACTATTTGTTAACACCGGTGACCGCTTGCGCATCGATACCAGGACCGGAGAGTACATGGAGAGGGTATAAGACCTGGTTCAATTGATTTTTTGAAAACAAGTTTATTTCCTCCTTTTTAAACTAATAATAAAGTCAATCAAAAGCTTTATTGTTATGACAAAAGGGGGATTTTAATTTGCAGAGTATAATTGAGAAGGTCAGTTATCTGCAGGGTTTGAGTGAGGGGTTGACCATCAATGAAGGCAGCCCGCAGGGAAAAATCATATCCGGCATGTTGGCTGTGCTCAATGAGATGGCTGACGAGATCTGTGCTTTGCAGGCGCAACTGGAACAAATGCACAGTTATATCGAGTGTGTTGATGATGACCTGTTGGATTTGGAGGAAATAATAGCCGGAGAAGAATACCTGGAGATTCTATGCGGCCATTGCGGAGAGCAGCTTTATGTGGAAACCGATAGTATAGAAGATGAAGATACTATAGAAATAATTTGCCCCAACTGCAATGAAACGGTGTTTATAAATGATGGAGCCTTCGATTATCAGCATATGCCTGAGGATGAGGATATGGGACTGGAAGGCAATCATTCTACGCCCTAACCAGGGAATGAATTCTCCTGGAGTAAATAAGAAGTATGTATCTTGGCACACCCAAAAAACTTGGGCAAGGGCCATTGAGATGCCGGTGGAGGTATGATCCTGGAGAAACGCCGATGTGACCGGTGTTTTATAATACATCGCCCGCTACCCTTATAAGACTGTCGGCAGGGGAAACTCGTAATGAGTTTCCCCTTTTTTATGTCCCGTTTTGGTATATTTTTCTCCTTGGTCCAGTAATTATTAGTGATCGTGATCGATAAGCATGACCAACGTCAAAGAAATGGGGAATAGGGGGCGTCAGCCGTGACCCAAGGTGATCTGATCCGGAAAGACATATTGCCATTTCTCCCCGCCAGAATAAAAAATCTGTTCCTTAACCTGGATGACAATCATTATGGCGGTCTGGAAGAAATCCGTCTTCGGCAGGGGAAGCCACTATGTCTGAGAATCGGCGAACAAGACTTCACCTTTGATGTACGGGGCAGGCTGGTTCTGAATCTGGCTAATGGATTCACAGTCAGCAGCGAAGACATCCAGCGTACGGTAGCC